>JAGREZ010000038.1:12441-13046 GCA_020446285.1 Geminicoccaceae bacterium | reverse complement strand
CTCGAAGGCATTCCCGCCGGCATCAGCTCCGGCGCAGCACTTGCCGCAGCCTGCGAGATCGGCGAACGGGCCGACATGGAGGGAAAGACACTGGTCGTGATCATCCCCTCTTTCGCCGAACGCTACATCACGACCGCACTGTTCGAGGGATACTGACCGGGTTTCCCACATTTATGGACGTTTCCGTGTTAGTGCTGACACGGAAAAGGCCGAACGGAGAAGATAGGGACCGAAATGGAAGAGCAGACGGGCAAGGTCGAGACCAAAGAGACGAAGACGGCAGTCACACCGGTCGCCAACGGCGCGGATGAGAATTCCGAAAAGGCGACGGGTATGCCTCCGGCTGATCCGCAAGCCCGGGACGCCGCTACAACCGCAGATGTCGCGGAGAGACGAAAGAAACCTGCGACAGCAAGGAAACGCAGCGGCAAATCGGCGGCAAGGGCGTCGAAAGCGGCGGTCGAGGTGGCGGGCGGCAACGGCGACGAACCCCTGTCGCACAGTCAGGCTCTGGCCGAGATGCGTCGCGACCCGGCGCTGATCCGCCGGATGTTCGAAACGGGTGTCTATCCCTACGCAACCAAGATGCAGCGAAAGGCCTACGA
>JAGREZ010000038.1:3615-12339 GCA_020446285.1 Geminicoccaceae bacterium | reverse complement strand
CGCGATGCCGCCGGCAAGGGCGGTACGATCAAGCGCTTCATGGAGCATCTCAATCCACGCGGCGCGAAGGTGGTCGCGCTGGAAAAGCCATCCGAACGGGAAAAGACCCAATGGTATTTCCAGCGCTATATCCAGCACCTCCCGGCCGGCGGCGAGATCGTGATGTTCGACCGTTCCTGGTACAATCGGGCCGGCGTCGAGAGAGTGATGGGCTTTTGCAGCGCCAATGAATATCTCGAATTCATGCGCCAGTGTCCCGAGGTCGAACGCATGCTCGTTCGCAGTGGCGCATGGCTGTTCAAGTACTGGTTCTCGGTGACCCAGGACGAGCAGTCACGTCGCTTCAAGGCCCGCGAGCACGATCCGCTCAAACAGTGGAAGCTCTCGCCCATGGACCGCGCGTCGATGGATCGCTGGGATGACTACACCGAAGCCAAGGAAGCGATGTTCTTCTACACCGACATTGCCGATGCACCCTGGACCATCATCAAGTCGAACGACAAGAAGCGCGCCCGGCTCGAAACGATGCGTCATTTTCTGACCGCGCTGCCCTATCCGGACAAGAACCTGCACGTCGTCCACAAACCCGATCCGCTGATCGTCGGACACAGCGAACATGTCACTACGGCGCGAAATGACGTCATGCTGGCAACCAGTGTCCATCCAGAAAAACGCAAGGCCGACAAGGACAAACAGGCTTGACGGACCCGCGGTCATGAACGTGGCGATCCGGCCGTTCCACCCCGGAATGGCCGGATCGCCTGTCTGTGCAGGTCAGGAAACGGCGAAACCGCGATAATTGTCGGCGGCAATCTCGTCGCAGATCCGCCGGTAATCGGCGCAGCCGACATAGGGCATGAAGACGCGCGGTTTGCCTTCGATATTCGCCCCCAGATACCAGGAATTGCAACGCGGATAGAGGGTGGCGCCGGCAACCTCGCGGACATGGCGAACCCAGTCCGCTTCGGCGTCCGCTTCCGCGGCGATCAGGGTCCGTCCATCCCGCCCGAGCATTTCGATGCAATCCGAAATCCACTCGACATGCTGTTCGATCGACATGAGCATGTTGCTCAGCACGGACGGGCTTCCCGGTCCCGTGATGGTGAACATGTTCGGAAAGCCCTCGACCATGAGTCCGAGATAGCTCACCGGCCCCTCACCCCATTTCTCGCGCAGGCTCCTTCCACCGGGGCCGGCGATGTCGATCCGCTCGAGGCTGCCGGTCATCGCATCGAAACCCGTGGCGAGTACCACATCGTCCAGCCCGAAATGGCGGCCGGCGGCGACAATGCCGTCTTCGGTGAACCGTTCGACCGGCTTTTCGCTCACATCGACGAGTTCCACATGCGGCTGGTTGTAGGTCTCGTAATAGCCCGTATCCACACACAGACGCTTGCAGCCGACGGGACTGGAGGGAACCAGTCGTGCCGCGATCTTCGGGTCATCGACGATCTGCTCGATCTTGTGTCGCACGAACTCGCCGGCGAACCCGTTCGCCTCGGGATTCTGGAGCTGATCGGCAAAGCAGCCATTGAAGGCGAGCCCGCCCATCTGCCAGCGTTCCTCATACACACGCTCGCGCTCCACCTCGTCGACCTCCAGCGCCGAGCGTGTTTCCTGTGGAAAATCGATATAGTTCCGGCGCAGCCGGGCGCGCGCGCGTATCTCGTCGTAGCGCGCCTTCATGTCGGCCTGCTCCTCGGCGGTAAGTGGCCGGTTGTGCGCCGGCACGGCATAATTGGGCGTGCGCTGGAAAACATGCAGGCTCGCAGCCTCGCGTGCGATCACGGGAATCGACTGTATGGCTGACGAGCCAGTGCCGATCACGCCAACCCGTCGGCCGGAGAAGTCAATCCTCTCGTGGGGCCATTCGCCGGTATGAAAGATACGGCCGGCAAAGGTGTCCATGCCCGGAAAATCCGGCCGGTTGGCGGAGGAAAGGCAGCCGGTGGCGAGGATGAGAAAGCGACCGGAAAGGACCAGATCGCCCGCCTCGACGGTCCATCGGCGCTTGCCTTGATCGAAACCCACCCGTTCGACACGCCGGTTGAAGGTGATGTCGTCGAGCAGACCGAAACGTTCGGCGGCATGTTCCGCATAGGCGAGAATCTCGGGCTGGGCCGCGAAACGCTCGGTCCATTCCCATTCCTGCTGCAGATCCCCGTCGAACGAATAGGAATATTCGAGGCTCTGGATATCGCAGCGCGCGCCCGGATAGCGGTTCCAGTACCAGGTTCCGCCGACACCGTTTCCGGCTTCCACGACATGGGCTCGAAGTCCCAGCCCGCGCAGCCGGTGAAGCATGTAGAGGCCGGAAAACCCGGCACCGACAATGACCGCGTCGAAATCACCACCCTGCAGATCAGCCAAAACGTCTCCCCTCCCCGGAAAACTCGCGCGCGAATATCCCGTCGCTCTCGCCGGCAAGATTGTTATCGCACGCTGTGGATGTTAGCAGCATACAGGTTCGTCACGAAGGAGGCAGGAGAAAAGGGATGGAGCGTCAGGCGAGAACGGTGGTGATCACCGGGGCCAGCCGCGGGATCGGCGAGGCAACGGCGCGGCTTTTCGGTGAACAGGGCGATCATGTCGTGCTTGCCGCGCGTTCGGCCGGCGACATCGAACGGATTGCGGGCGAAATCCGTGAAAGGGGCGGCTCCGCCACGGCAGTGAAATGCGATGTCGCGCGTTACGAGGATGTGAGAGCGCTCGTTCGCCATGCCCTCGACAAACATGGTCGAATCGATCTTCTGGTCAACAATGCAGCGATCATCGAACCCATCGCGCAACTGGCGGAAAGCGATC
Source organism: Geminicoccaceae bacterium (assembly GCA_020446285.1). GTDB lineage: Bacteria > Pseudomonadota > Alphaproteobacteria > Geminicoccales > Geminicoccaceae > JAGREO01. Next base: position 9,534 of record JAGREZ010000038.1, on the reverse strand, counting down.
CCGAAGCATGGGCGCTCGCCGTGGATGTAAACTTCAAGGGCGTCTATCACGGGCTCCGCGAAGTCATTCCGGCGATGCTCGAACAGGGCGGCGGAACGATCGTCAACATCAGTTCGGGCGCCGCGTCCAATGCCATCGAGGGCTGGAGTGCCTACTGTTCGACCAAGGCCGGCGTTCTCTCGCTCACCCGCTGCGTGCACGGCGAATATGGCGACCGCGGCATCCGCATCGTCGGATTGAGTCCGGGCACGGTGGCCACCGACATGCAGCGCACGATCAAGGCCTCGGGCATCAACCCGGTCAGCCAGCTCGATTTTTCCGTACATATACCACCCGAATGGGTCGCCCGGACGATTGACTATCTTGCTGGCAGTGGCGGCGACGCATGGCTTGGAACGGATTTTTCACTCAAGACGAATGAAGGACGCACCGCTGTCGGCCTACCTATGATAGAATGAAGTGAGAGTACCCGAAAACCCCCTGCCAGTTTAGCGAAAATTTTACATAAATGGCATAGATGAAATCGGGCCAGCTACCGTACGGAAAGAAACATGCCAGCAATTGTCGATGATTTCGTCGTCGCAGCAGGAATTATCGCAGACGCCGTCATTGCGAATGCAGCCGGCGACAATGGCATCGAGGCGGCCATGCAGACCTATATCGGCATCGTCGGCCTGCTCGTTGCCATAAGCCTCTTCATCGCCTATCGACGCTGACGGCACGCCCTTCCCCCGAATGTTCGAAGGCCAAACCGGCCTTGCGTTCATTCACCATTTTGAGAGTTTTCTGCGTTCTCTGAAATTTCCAGATAAGCGGAAAACTTCCGGATTGCCCGAGCGGACTTCAGGTACTGGGAGCCGGACAACGGAATACCATCCGATCCGGCGGTGCTCTCTGTCCCCGTGTTTCGCAGGGAATTTCCAGCGATGGATCAGATGATCCTGACACTTGAAAGCAACAGCCATCGACCGTTCCTGATCGGCGGAGAGATTCAAATGTCAGGTTCGGTCTGCTAGAGGAGTTCCGCGCGGCGGGCGAGTTTCTTGACTTCCTGTTCGACGACACGTTCCACGACGGTGTTCAGGTTCTCGTCGAGCCATTCCTTGAGCATCGGTCGAACCAGCTCGCCGAGGAATTCCTCGATCGTCTTTTCGCCGCCCTTGATCGGGCGATCGCCGTCGCCCGCAGCCGCCCGTGCAAGCTTGGCGAACGCGCTCGCGCTGGCTGCTGCTGCAGGCTCCGAGATCAGAGAGTCGTCTTTTGCAGTGCTGGCCACGTCGGTGGTCTCCATTTCGTCATCCTGATGCGCGTAGATGCGGGCCGACCCGGTGTCGGAGGATGATCCGGCTGCCGGCTCCGGTTCGCTTATATCGATCGGCTCGAGATCCACATCATCACCGTCATCGTCGAAATCGTCTTCCGTTTCCGGGAAATCGTCTTCATCCTCGAACTCGAAAGCCCCGGCAGGCCCCGGAACATCTTCGTCTTCATCATGCGGTTCCGTGAGATCGTCGAAGACGGAATCCGTATCCTCGAGATCGAGCGTATCGTCGTCATCGGGTTCATCGACCGCGAATTCGTCAGCATGACCTTCGATCTCGAGACCGCGATCCTCGAACGGGTCGTCATCGTCATCGTCGTCGTCATCACGCCCGTCGGTCAGGTCGAGCAGATCCTCGTCGTCATCGACATCATCCGCCTGAAGGTCAAGCGTATCGTCCACCTCATCCGGATCGCCAGCCGCGTTTTTCTCTTCCTCGTCCTGCTCGTCCGCGATGATGCGCCGGATCGAGGAGAGAATCTCCTCCATCGACGGCTCTTGTTCATCTTTCGAATGGCTCATCGTAGGTGTCTCAATCTCATCGTTTCGACCACGCCGCTCGATGGGCTCGACGTTACCCGTGAACATAAGGAGCAATAGTAAACAGTTCGTAACTGAATAGCGGGATTTCTCTCAACGCGTGGTTTCATCGTCGCTTTTCCTGCCGAACCATCCGGAACGCACCTGCTCGAAATGATGGTCGGGCTCGTAGTGGAAGACGTCAAGTCCAAGACGGCGGGCACTGAGAAGACCCGTCGCGGCGAGAACGCGATAGGCTGCAGACACCCGTTTCTGGGCGAGGAGTTCGAGATCGATTTCCGTCTCGAAGAGGGTTTCCTCCGCATCCAGCACATCCGTCATGCTCGCGGTACCGAGAATGGCTTCCTGCCGCAACCCGTCTATGGCAATCCGCGCCACTCGCCTGCGCGCTTCAAGCGCGGACAGGCGCTGGCGTACGCTCTCAAGTGCAGCATGGGCCGAAACCAGTTCCGCTTCGCGCCTTCGTCGTTCGGCCCGGAAATCATGCTCCCGGGCACTTCGTGCCTGACGTGCCTGACGTGACCGCGCCCGGTCCGCGCCACCCCGGTACAACGGAACATCGAATACCAGACCAAGCCTGACATCGGGCTCCATGCTCACATCTTCCGATGGCTGGTCGACATAGAACGCCGCGCCATTGAGTGTCATGCTGGCTGCGGAGCTGCTGTCGGCGACACCGACATCCGCGTCGGCAAGCTCGACCGCCAGCCCGGCAGCGCGAAGTTCCGGATGATCCGCAAGCTCACCACGCATTTCATCGAGCGATGGAGAGAGCCCCTCGGGTTCCATGGTCGCCTCGAGCCCTTCCGCCGGAAGACCGATGATCGCACCGAAATGCGCACGCGCAGTCGTGAGTTCCGCCCGCTTGTGCTCCACCTCGGCGCGCGCCTGCTGCAGATGAGTCTCTGCAAGGGCCACATCGGTACCTGTCGAGCCACCGAGTCGATATCGGTCCCGTGCATTCTGCAGGATGCGTTCCGACCGGCCACGATTGACGAGGGCCAGTGCCAGTCGCCGTTCCGCAGAATGCGCATCCGTATACGTCTCGACAGCGGCGAGCAGGACATCCTGTTCCCGGGCCTCCAGTCGCGCCCGGGCGAGGAAAACGGCCAGCCGGGCGCGTTCCGATGCGGCATCCACCCGCCCTCCCGTATAGAGAGGCTGCTCGACGAAAATCCCGCTCCGGCTCACATGCGTGCCCTCGGGCGTATCGCTGGAACTGCGCACCGAAACCGACGTCGATGTGGAAAAACCGACTTGCGGACGCTGACCCGCGCTGGCAATCGGCACGTTCTCGTCGAGCGAGCGCAGATCGGCACGCGCTGCCTCCAGCACCGGACTGTCTTCGTAAGCTGCGGCGAGTGCCGCAGCGAGTGTGAGCGCCGCAGCCCTGTCGGCATGAGCCAACAGGCCACCAGAGAGGAACAGGAATATCAGCAGAACAGGAGAATCGCGCATCACGGCGCAGCCTAGCATTCTCTACTGAGAGTTGCCAGACGATTCGAATCCGCAACCGCAATTCAGGCTTTCAGAATGCGAATTCGGGCGCCGGACCGAAAGCATCCAGGCCTGGAATCCAGGCATCGAAGGGAGTGGAATCTCCGAACCACTCGCCGACCCGCCGCCGGACGGTGACCTTGCCTGACCGTCCGCTGGTGACGACACAGGCGAGCCGGCCGCCATCCTCGAGCTGCAAAGCCAGCACTTCCGGGACCGATGGCACGCCACCAGCCACGACCACGAGACCGAAAGGGGCTTGTGCCGGCAGGCCATGAGCGCAATCGCCGGTCTGGACCACGACATTGTCGCAGCCGATCTCTTCCATCAGATGCTCGACGGCCGTTCCTGCCGCCTCATCCGCGGCGAGATGGAAAACAGTGGCAACCATGCGCGCCAGCACCGCAGCGCAATAACCCGTATCACAACCCGCCACCAGCGCCACTTCGTCGCTCGCTGGCGCCGAAACCTTGAGCAGCTTGGCAAGCGCGAGGGGCTCGATCAGGCGGCGACCACCGCCGAGATCGATATCCTCGTCGACATAGGCGACACCACGCAGTTTCTTGGGCAGGAAGATCTCCCGCGGTACAGCGGACAGGGCCGCCACCAGTCCGGGATCGTCGATCCTGTTGGTGCGAAGCTGGTTTTCGATCATGTAGTGACGCGCAAGGGCGAAATCCATCACTTCATCCATTTCATACGGGTATCACCAGACACGGTATAAGCCCTGCAGGCCCGTTACACAATTCACGCGTCGATGCCTGCGATAACCCGCCTCGGGTCTGCCGGTCCGGGTCTGATTGACGGACCCGGGGGGAATGCATATAGAGGCTCACACATGCCGATCCGGGGCCCGGTGGCAGAGTGGTGATGCAGAGGACTGCAAATCCTTGTACGTCGGTTCGATTCCGGCCCGGGCCTCCATGTTTTCATGGCTGGCCGCCAGCTTGCCAGCAGGTTTCCGAATTCGGTTGTTCCAGTGCATGTGCGACAGTCGGTCGGTGTCGCACGGCTATCCTCCACATAGCGAATCCGCTAAGGCATCCGCAAAGGAGATATTGCGATGCACCATGACGATCGGCCGCGACGCAGCGTGCTCTACATGCCGGGTTCGAATCCGCGTGCCCTGGCGAAGGGGCGGGACGTTCCGGCGGACGGGCTCATTTTCGATCTGGAAGACGCTGTCTCTCCGGATGCCAAGACCGCCGCCCGCGGTCACATCGAGGCGGCGCTCACTGACAGGAAGGCCTACGGGCGCCGGGAGATCATCGTCCGGACGAACGGTCTCGATTCGCAATGGGGGCGGGACGACCTTCTCGCGATGGCACGGGCCGGCGCCGATGCGATCCTGTTGCCGAAGGTCGAGAGTACGGCAATGATCGACGCGGCGCTCGCCGTGCTTGACGAAGCCGGCGCGCCTGCGGGACTGCCGATCTGGTGCATGATGGAAACCCCGAGGGGAATCCTGCATGTCGAGGAGATCGCGGACCATCAGGCCGTGTCCTGCCTCGTTCTCGGCACATCCGATCTGACCAAGGACATGCGTTCCCTGCATACGGCGACCCGGCTGCCCATGCTTCCTTCGCTCGGTCTCTGTCTTCTGGCCGCGCGCGCCGCCGGCATCGCCGTGCTTGACGGCGTTCATCTCGATCTTGCCGACCTCGAGGGCCACGCGGCATCATGCCGGCAGGGGCGGGAACTCGGGTTCGACGGCAAGACGCTCATTCATCCAAAGCAGATCGAGGCAGCAAACATAGCCTTTGCTCCGGGTAGTAAAGAGATCGCCTGGTCGAAGCGGATCATCGAGGCCTGGGAAGCGGCGACGGCCGAGGGCAAGGGTGTCGTCCTGGTTGACGGGCGGCTGATCGAAAACCTGCATATTGCCGAGGCCCGAAGGCTGCTCGCACTCTCCGCCGCCATCGGGGAGCTGAACGCATGAGCACGAAAAGTTCCTCCGGCCGCTTTTTCGAGGATTTCGAGCCGGACGAGATCATTCATCACGCCACGCCGCGCACCGTGACCGAAAGCGATGCCACACTCTATCAGGCGCTCACGGGGTCGCGGTTCGCCCAGAACTGCTCCCTTCCCTTCGCGCGTGCGAACGGTCTCGATCGTTGCCCGATCGATGATCTCCTCGCCTTTCACATCGTCTTCGGCAAGACGGTGCCGGACATCTCGCTGAATGCCATCGCCAATCTCGGCTACGCCGAACTGCATTTTCGCCGGCTCGTCTTTCCGGGCGACACGCTGACATCGGTCTCCAGGGTGATCGGCAAGAAGGAAATCTCGAGCGGCAAGGCGGGCATCATCTACGTCCGGACGACGGGCATCGACGGCGAAGGCCATACGGTGATCGATTTCGTCCGCTGGGTCATGGTGAAAAAACGCGACGTTTCAGTGAAAAGCGGCATAGCCGAGGTGCCCGCGACGAAACCCTGCATCGAAGCCGGCGAGCTCGCCCTGCCGCCCGGCCTCGGACCGCTTTCCATTGATACCCGCCTCTCCGGATCGACACATGGTTTCGAAGATTACAAGATCGGCGAGAAAATCGACCATCTGGA
>JAGREZ010000038.1:3163-3607 GCA_020446285.1 Geminicoccaceae bacterium | reverse complement strand
TGGGCGTCATGCAGTCGGAACACCGACTGGCTACCCGCCTCTATCAGAACACCGCCCGCGTCCACTTCAACGACCATGTCGAGAAAGACGGGCGGCTGGGCGGCGTGATCGTCTATGGTGGTGTCGTCATCAGTCTCGCCCGCGCATTGTCGTTCAACGGCCTCGGCAATGCCATCCACCTGCTCGCCGTCAATGCCGGTACTCACGCCAATCCCTGCATGGCCGGTGATACGGTCTATGCGTGGTCCGAGGTACTCGACAAGGCTGACCTCTCGGACGATGCCGGTGCGCTGCGCCTGCGCCTGGTTGCACTCGGAAACCGCAACGCGACGGGCTTTCCCCTTCGCGACGAACAGGGTGCCTACCTTCCCGAAGTCCTGCTCGATCTGGACTATTGGGCATTGATGCCGAAAAGGTCGGCATTGCTGAACATTGGCTGAACAT
>JAGREZ010000038.1:0-3100 GCA_020446285.1 Geminicoccaceae bacterium | reverse complement strand
CCCGGACACTCCCGGCTCAGGCAGCGACCGGGAGCATGACCGAGGACCAGTAGGTTTGCAGGAAGCCGGCTATGCTGGCGCCATCGCCGGGTGTCGTTCCCTTGACCACATAGCCCGCAACATGGGCATTGTAGGCGAGTGCGATATCGTTCGCATCCTGCGAGGTGGTCATCATGAAGACGACCATTCGGCTGAGTGACGGATCCTTGCGGACCTCGGTCAGCAGGTCGTGACCATTCATGCGGGGCATGTTTATGTCGAGGACGACGATGTAAGGATCGTCGAGCCGTTCCCTGCCGCCTGTGCCGCGCATGTGGTCGAGCGCCTCGAGGCCGTTGCCCGCAACGGTGATTTCGCACGGCACCTGCTCCTGCCGCATCGAGCGCCGGAAGTGACGGACGTCAATCTCGTCATCCTCTACCAGCAGGATCCGCAGTGGCTCGTTCTGCATTTCACATCCCGTTCTTTCAGCAGTTTCCAACCCGGCTTGCCACCGATTGTCCGTTACTGTCCGGCCATTTATCGCTCGGGCACGTTAAGATTCAGTAAAGCCCGATGCGACCAGACGCATGCCAGAGGCCCAGGCGGGCGACAGGGATATCGACATGGACTTGCCTGCGGATCGCACTACCCTGTCCCGTGCGACCGGTTGCCGCAATACATCCTCACCCCGCCCGCCCCTCGAAAGGTCGACGCATGTCTCGTCCGCAATACTGGATCGGAACCAGCTGGAAGATGAACAAGACGCTCGCCGAGGCGCAGGCCTTCGCCACCACGCTGGCCGGTGCGGATGACGGGCGTGATCCGCGCATCCAGCGTTTCGTCATCCCGCCCTTCACATCTGTGCGCGAGGTGGCACGGATCCTCCTCGACAGTTCGGTCAAGGTCGGGGCGCAGAACATGCACTGGGACGATCACGGTGCCTGGACAGGCGAGATCTCGCCGACGATGCTCGTGGATTGCGGTCTCGATATCGTCGAGATCGGTCATTCCGAACGGCGCGAACACTTCAACGAGACCGATGAAACCATCGCGCTGAAAGTCGCGGCTGCCGTACGTCATGGACTCGTCCCGCTGGTCTGTATCGGCGAGACCCTCGCGGATCGCGAGGCCGGACGTGCTCGACCGGTGCTGGAAACACAGGTGCGACGCGCTCTCGAAAGGATCGCCGACGACCGAAAGGATGCGGAAATCCTGCTCGCCTACGAACCCGTCTGGGCCATCGGCGAGCAGGGCATCCCGGCAACGTCGGACTATGCGGATGCTCGGCAGGCTGAAATCAGTGCCGTCGCGAAGGCAGTGCTGGGCCGTTCGATACCCTGCCTCTACGGAGGATCGGTCAATCCCGGCAATTGCAGGGAACTCATCCAGTGCCCGCACATAGACGGGCTGTTCATCGGCCGCTCGGCCTGGAGTGTCGGAGGATATCTCGACATTCTCGACCGTTGCGCGGATGCCATTCAATCATGAAAGGAGACAGATCCATGAAAATTGCCGTAGCAGGCGACAGTGCCGGTGAAGGACTGGCAAGGATTCTCGCCGAACATCTTGCCGCAAGCCATGACGTCGCCGAAATCTCGCACACCGCCGACGGGCCGGACGCATTCTATGCCAACCTGTCGGACCGCGTCGCCTCGGCCGTCCTGGCAGGCGAGTACGAACGTGCCATACTGGTCTGCGGCACAGGCATCGGCGTCTGCCTGTCAGCGAACAAGGTACCGGGAATCCGTGCCGCACAATGTCATGACACCTATTCCGCGGGCAAGGCCGCGACCTCGAACAATGCACAGATCATCACCATGGGCGCACGCGTGATCGGGCCGGAACTGGCCAAGGATATCGCGGACGCCTTCCTGTCCGCATCCTTCGATCCCGATGGCCGTTCCGCGGGCAACGTGCAGGCAATCGACGCAGTGGACGCCAAATACAACAGGGCCTGACGACCAGGCCGATATTCCCGTCTCGACGGTGGGAAATGGGGGTAGAACCCGCCGTGCGATCAGCCCTTGCCGTTTTCTTCCGCCGGCTCCCCGGCGAGTGCCGCAGCCATGGCGGCAAGAATGATCCGGGTGGAGGCGGCGCCGGGATCAATGTGGCCGAGAGAACGCGCGCCGAGCTTGGCCGACCGGCCACGGCGGCTCTGCAGCGCAGCCGTGGCATCGCGGCCGCGCGCAGCACCCTCGGCCGCCGCATGCAGACAACCCAGTTCGTTTGCGTTCGCGGCGAGTGCCGTTCGGGCTTCCTCGACTGCCGGAATCCAGGCATCCAGCATGGTCTTGTCACCCTTTCCAGCACCCCCGCGCGTTTCGATCCCGTCCTTCATGCCACCGACAAAGGCGACGATCGCGGCCGGGTCGAGGTCAAGGCGATCGCTCACCGCGTCACCGGCGGCAACGAGGGCGCTGGCGTATAACGGGCCGGATGACGCGCCGACAGCGTTCAGGAACGCATCGGCCATGCCCTCGCACAATTCGGTGATCGTGGCCTCGCGCGGATGTTCGGCAAGGAATGTCCGTATCGCCGTCCAGCCGATATTCATGGTCACGCCATGGTCGCCATCACCGATGACGCCATCCAGTTCCGAAAGGTGGCGTTCGTTTCGCGCGATCGCGTCGGCGGCGGCGAGCATCATGTTCCGGAAGAGATCGGGTGTGACCGCTCCTCCGGTCTTCAGATCGGCCGGATCCTGCCGGGTCCGGGTGGCGATCGAGGCATGATCGCGCCGCGCCCGTTTTCCCCGGACCGGCAGGATCTCGCCCGTGACGGTCAGGGCCGGCGTGCGGCAGGGTGCGTCCAGCAGCTCCCGCAATTCGTCATCCAGCCGGAACAGCGTGATCGAGGCGCCGGACATGTCCAGCGACGTAGCATATTCGCCCACCCATGAATGGTGGATTTCAACGCCCAGCCCGGCAAGGTTTTCGGCCACCCGGCGATGAAGAATATAGAGTTCCAGCAATCCGGTGGCGCCAAGGCCATTGACAAGGACCGCGACCCGATCGCCGGACGACAGCGCCAGTTCCGAGATACAATCGCGCATCAGCACGTCGGTGACGGCGTCGGCCCCTGCCAGTTCCTCGCGGCGGATGCCCGGCTCGCCATG
>JAGREZ010000335.1:12607-16727 GCA_020446285.1 Geminicoccaceae bacterium | reverse complement strand
TGGTACTCGACATCCACCGATAGCCGGCTCTGCCGGCAGGCACCGATAGCCGGCTCTGCCGGCAGGCACCGATAGCCGGCTCCGCCGGCAGGCACCGATAGCCGGCTCTGCGGGCAGGCACCGATGGCCCGGCTGACTGGCCGGCAGCAGAGACCGTCAGCTCAGATCGATGGCATGCGCCTTGAGATCCGCGAGGCGGCAATGTTCGAGGGCGCCTTCGTGGGTTGCCATGAGCACGACCCTCGGCGCCTTGCCCGCCTCGAACGCCTGCTGCCAGCGCGGCGCGCAGAGACACCAGCGATCACCGGCGCGAAGTCCGGGAAAGCCGAAGGCAGGCAGTGGCGTCGACAGGTCATTGCCGGCGGATCGGCTGAATTCGAGGAATTCGTCCGTCATCACCGAGCACACGGTATGCGAGCCCGCATCCTCGGGTCCGGTGTTGCAGCAGCCGTCACGAAAAAAACCCGTCAGCGGCTGATCGGAACAGGACGCAAGCGGTTCGCCGAACACGTTTCTGCCTTCGATCATCATTCTCCGCTCCTCACCAGCCGCTTGCCGAAATTGTCGCTTTCGAAAAGGCCGATCAACGCCTCGGGCAGCCGCCCGAAACCGTCGACGATGTCGTAACGGCTGCGTATCCGCCCCTCCTTCAGCCAGCGCCCCAGCCGCCGCCGGGCGGTATCGTATCCCGCAGCATGGTCGATCGCGAGGAAGCCCTGTATCCGCGCCCGGGCGATCATGATCTGGCGCAGGAAACGTTCGCCCATGTCCGGCTCGTCGAACCGGCCGGCGAGACTGACCTGGCCACAGATGGTGATCCGCGCACCGAGCGCCAGATTCCTCATCACCGCATCGTGCAGGGCGCCGGCACTGTTGTCGAAGAAGACATCCACGCCGTGCGGACACAAACGACCGAGTTCGGCGGCCAGATCGCCGGTATCGCGATAGGCCAACCCGTCCGCAAAGCCGAGCTCACGGCACCATGCCAGTTTTTCAGGCGTGCTGGTCAGCGCAATGGCGCGGCCACCGGCGATCCCGGCGATCTGGCCCACCAGCTGCCCGACCGATCCGGCGGCCGCCGACACCACCACATCATCGCCCGCCCTCATCTCCGCTGTATGCAGGAGACCGAAATAGGCGGTGACGCCGTTGAGGCCGAGAACGTCGAGCCAGGCTTCGGGCGGGCCGAGTGCCGTATCCACCTTGCGCAGCACGGCCGGTTCGAGGACGGCCTGTTCCTGCCAGCCGAACTGGAAGTCGCTGACCACGAGATCACCGGGGACGATGCCCTCGACGTCGCTTTCCTCGACCCGCGCGACGGCTCCTCCGGTCATGACCTGTCCGGGTGTCACCCCGGCGGCATAGTTCGCGCGACCACTGATCCGCCCGCGCATATACGGTGCCACATCGTGAAGGAGCGCGCGCGCCCTGACCGTTCCCGGCCGGAGCCGCGGCGTTTCGGCCTCGCAAAGCTCCCAGTCGGCCACTTGCGGCATGCCTTCGGGATGCGACCTGAGCCTCCATTGTTTCATTCGATCCGCTTTCCGGGATGTTGTCGACAACCACCACCACCCTAACAGCGCGACATCCGCTCCGCGATGCCCGATTTGCGTCGGGCAGCCCGGAACGGATGACCGGAAATGCCGCAATCGAATCACAACACGATCCCGTCTCCAAACTCTCATCGAACGATCATCGAACGATAAACAACCGCCGATAGCGTTACCCGCCAAGACCGCGATCCGCCCCATCGCGGCGCGTTGCCCTGTGGTGAACATGCTGGAGAATGTTGCTCATGCCCCTCGCACGCAAACCGGAACTCGCACTGACGCTTGCCCGTTCTCCGGCCGAAATCGATGCGGCGCAGGCGCTGCGCTTCGAGGTTTTCTACGACGAGATGGGCGCACATGCCGACAATGAACAATTGCGCACGAGACGCGATCGCGACCGGTTCGACGAGGTTGCCGACCATATTCTCGTCATCGACCGTTCGCGCGGCTCGGGACGTATACCAGCTGTGGTCGGCTGCTACCGGGTGCTCAGGCGAACGGTTGCGGCCCGGCATGGCGGCTTCTACACGGCAGGCGAGTTCGATCTGACCGTGCTCAGCTGGCGCGATGACGAGATCATGGAACTCGGCAGGGCCTGCGTACACCGGGACTACCGCAGCGGTGCTGTCATGCAACTGCTCTGGCGCGGCATTGCCGACTATGTCGAGCAGTTCGAGATCGGCATCCTGCTCGGCTGCGCCAGTCTGCCCGGCACCGATCCGGATCGGCTGCGCCCCGCGCTGACCTACCTGCACGAGCGGCACCTGGCGCCCATCGAGCTTCGGCCACGCGCCCTGCCCGAGCGTTTCGTGCCGATGGTGGGCGAACCGCCCTGCAACGCCGGTGCCATGCGCCGCGCCGGCCGCGAGCTTCCGGCACTCCTTCGCGCCTATCTTCGGGCAGGCGGCATGGTCGGCGACGGTGCGGTGCTCGACCCCCAGTTCAACACGACCGATGTCTGCATGGTCCTGCCAACGGACCGCATTCGCCAGCGATATCGCCGTCATTACCTGCGTGGTGACAAGGTCGATGAGTCGGTGGCCGTCTGAATGGCCGATGTTTCAGCGCGGCGATCACACGTTCGCGCCGCCGCCCGGCTGATCCTGCTGGTCCTGCTCACCGTCACACTCCTCATGGCGGCGATCATGCTTTCGCCGTTCGGCAGGTGCGCTCGCGGGAGCCTGATCCGCCTCTGGTGCGGGGGCTGTTGTGCCATCGCCGGACTGCGCGTCCGGACCCTCGGCCGGCCCTATGTCGACCGGCCGACACTGTTCGTCGCCAATCATCTTTCCTATATCGACATCCCGGTCATCGGAAGCCGTGTCGACGGCGCGTTCGTGGCCAAGAAGGAAGTTGCCGGCTGGCCGGTCGTCGGATTTCTCGCAAGGTATTGTGGAACGATCTTCATCCACCGGCACTGGCGAGACGCGCTCATCCAGCGGAACATCCTGGCGCGCCGCCTGCGAGCGGAAAGCGTCCTCCTCTTTCCCGAAGGAACAAGCAGCGACGGGCGGACGGTTCTGCCTTTCAAGAGCTCGCTGTTCTCCGTTGCGGAACCCTGGATCATGGACCGGCCGATCGCCGTGCAACCGATCTCGCTGCGCCATGCGGCTTTCCTCGATGGTACACCGATGACCCCGGAGAACGCCGGGCTTTATGCGTGGGTCGATGATGCCAGACTTCTTCCACATATGTGGCAGATGCTCGCCCTGCCGGGTTTGCATATCATCATGTCGTTCGGCGAGCCGGTCATGTCCTGGAAGGTAAAAGGCCGCAAGCCGCTCGCGCGCTTCATGCGAAACGAAGTCGCGATGATGGCGGGCAACACCGCGCCGTCGATTGCGACAATAGCGGAAACGGTCATCCGCCCACTCGTCGAATCCCGATTCCGGAAAAAAATAAAGGAGGCACGAATGCCTCCTATTTGAGATCGGACCTGCGTGTGTGGGCTGTTACCTCATTTTGTACATCGAGAATTAACAGAATATAACAGCCCGACCAAGCCTTCAAATTCGCGATAGTCTACAGCTTTCTTTCTACTTGAAGTTTCTTGATCTCGGCGATGGCCTTCGCCGGATTCAGCCCCTTGGGGCAGGTGTTGGTGCAATTCATGATCGTGTGACAGCGGTAGAGCTTGAACGGATCCTCGAGCTCGTCGAGACGCTCGCCGGAAGCCTCGTCACGGCTGTCGGCCAGCCATCGATAGGATTGCAGAAGCGCCGCCGGACCGAGATAGCGGTCGCCGTTCCACCAGTAGGACGGACATGACGTGCTGCAGCAGGCGCACAGGATGCACTCGTAGAGACCATCGAGCTTCTCGCGGTCCTCGACCGACTGGCGCCGCTCCTTCGCCGGATCCGCGCTTTCTGTACGAAGCCAGGGCTGGATCGATTCGTATTGCGCCCAGAAATGGGTGAAATCGACGACGAGATCCTTGATGACCTCCATGTGCGGCAACGGGTAGATGGTGACATCCCCGCTCTCGACATCGTCGATGGCACAGGTGCAGGCAAGCTGGTTGTGCCCGTCGATATTCATCGCACATGAGCCGCAGATGCCTTCGCGGCAGG
>JAGREZ010000335.1:7028-12555 GCA_020446285.1 Geminicoccaceae bacterium | reverse complement strand
TCGAGAACCATCGGACCGCAATCGTCGAGATCGACCTCGAACGTGTCCATGTGCGGGTTCTTGTCGTCTTCCGGCTCGTAGCGATAGATCCGGAAAGTGCGGGTGCGCTTGCCGCCGGAGGGGGCCTGATGCTTCTTGCCCTCTTCGATGCGGCTTTTCTTCGACAGTTTGAATTCGGCCATGAAATCGGTTCCTGAGCGTTCGGATCAGTAGACGCGCTTGGCGGGCGGGACGACTTCGACCTCGTTCGAGAGCGTGTAATAGTGTACCGGTCGCATCTCGATCTTCGGCTTGAGCTTGTCGTCGACCCAGACCAGCGTGTGCTGCATCCAGTTCTCGTCGTCGCGCTCGGGATAGTCCTCGCGAGCGTGCGCGCCGCGGCTTTCCGTGCGATGCAGTGCGGAATTCACCGTGGCGACTGCCTGCATCATCAGGTTCTGCAGTTCCAGCGCCTCCACCAGATCGCTGTTCCAGACCCTCGACTTGTCGCTGATCGCCAGCTTGTCCAGCGAGGAAGCGATGCTGTCGATCGACTTGCAGCCCTCCTCGAGCATCGGCCCTTCGCGGAACACCGTCGCGTGCTTCTGCATCGAGCGCTGCATCTCGAGACGCATCTCGCCGGTAGGCGTTCCGCCATTGCCGGAAAGAAGGCGGTCGACGCGGGAAACGGCCTTGTCGTGACTGTCCTTCGGCAGCGGTCTCTGCGGCGAGCCGGGCTTCACCAGCTCGGTCACCCGATGAGCCGCGGCTCGACCGAAAACGACAAGGTCGATGAGCGAGTTGCCGCCAAGCCTGTTGGCACCGTGCACCGAAGCGCAGCTTGCCTCGCCAACGGCCATGAGCCCCGGAACCAGCGTGTCCGTATTGCCATCCCGCGAGGTCAGCGCCTCGGTCAGATGCGTCGTCGGAATGCCACCCATGTTGTAGTGACAGGTCGGCACCACCGGTATGGGCTCCTTGGTGACGTCGACGCCGGCAAAGATCTTCGCCGTTTCGGAAATGCCCGGCAGCCGCTGGTGCAGCAGTTCGGCATCGAGATGTTCGAGATGCAGGTGGATATGGTCCTTGCCGGAGCCGACACCGCGACCCTCGTTGATCTCGATGGTCATCGCGCGGCTGACGACATCGCGGCTCGCCAGATCCTTGGCCGACGGCGCATAACGCTCCATGAAGCGCTCGCCATCGCTGTTGGTGAGATATCCGCCCTCGCCGCGCGCGCCCTCGGTGATGAGACAGCCGGCGCCGTAGATGCCCGTCGGGTGGAACTGGACGAATTCGAGATCCTGCAGCGGCAGTCCGGCGCGAAGCACCATGGCGTTACCGTCACCCGTGCAGGTGTGCGCCGATGTGCAGGAGAAATAGACCCGGCCGAAGCCGCCGGTTGCGAGACAGGTCTGTTGCGCACGGAAGCGATGGATCGAGCCGTCCTCGATGCACATCGCCATCACGCCGCAACATGCGCCCTCGTCATCCATCAGCAGTTCGAGTGCGAAATACTCGTTGAAGAACTCCACCTTGTTGCGGAGCGCCTGCTGGAACAGCGTGTGCAGGATGACGTGGCCCGTACGGTCGGCCGCCGCACAGGTGCGATAGGCCTGCGACTTGCCGAATCCCACCGACTGACCGCCGAACGCGCGCTGGTAGATCCGGCCCTCCTCGGTGCGCGAGAAGGGTACGCCGTAATGTTCGAGCTCGTAGACGGCCGCCGGAGCGTTCTTTGTCATGTACTCGATCGCGTCCTGATCTCCGAGCCAGTCGGAGCCCTTGACGGTATCGTACATGTGAAAGCGCCAGTCATCCTCGTTCATGTTGCCGAGCGCCGCGTTGATGCCACCCTGGGCGGCAACGGTGTGCGAACGGGTGGGATAGACCTTGGTGATGCAGGCGACGGACAAGCCCGCCTCGACCATGCCGACAGCGGCGCGAAGGCCGGAACCGCCGGCGCCGATGACGATGCAGTCGAAGCTGTGCTCGGTGATCGGATAGGCCTGGGTCATGCCTCAAGCACCTCCAGTGGCAAGCATGAGAATGGAAACGACCGAGGCCGTTGCAAGTGCGAAGCTCACCAGCGTCAGTGCGGTCATTGCCGCGACCTTCAGGGCTTCGCTGTGGAGATAGTCCTCGATCACCACCTGAACGCCCAGCTTCGCGTGCCAGAATCCGGAAACGGCGAGGAGCACCATGGCGGTAGCGTTGAACGGACTCGAAAACCAGTCCAGCCACTCCACGCGCGTCGCGTTGGTCATGGAGACGGCCTGAATGACGAACCAGAAGGCGAGAATGACGTTGGCAATCGCCGTCAGTCGCTGCAGCTTCCAGTGTTCCACACCTTCCCGGGCGGAACCGAGACCACGAACCTGGCCGATGGCTGTGCGCATGTCTGTTCCTTTCTCAGGCGGCGATGATCACGGAGATCCAGGTGATGACGGTCAAGGCGGCGGAAGCGCCGATCACGATGACGCCCGACTGCCTGGCCGTGTCCTTTTCGAAACCGATGCCGAAATCCCAGGCAAGGTGACGAATGCCGTTGAGAGTGTGGAAGAAGAGGGCGAAGGTCAGCACGAAGAGAACGAGCCAGCCGACCGGATTGTCCATGATCGCGCGCATCGTGGCGAAACTGTCCTCGCCGCCCGCGAGTGCCATGAGCCAGATGGCGAGAAGAAAGAGACCGCCTGTCAGCACCGCACCGGATGCCCGATGAGCGATCGAGAGCGCCATCGTGAGATACCAGCGATAGATCTGCAGGTGCGGTGAGAGTGGTCGCTCGGCACTGGCCATCGGCTTCCCTTCCCTAAAGTCGTTGTTCGGGCCGTCGGTTGCGAACGGATGCGGTTCTCATACGACCTGTATTGCACTGCCGCAACGGTATCCTATTGACGCACCCGCGCAAGGTACAGGTTGCTTCAGTTGAAGACAGCAATCTGCACTACTACTATCAAGCTATAGCAGCCGGCCGCTGCCGTTTGCAGCCCAAAAGCGGTAAGGGGAACAGACAAGGTGAGATCTTCCGTGAGAACGACCGTCTTCGCCCTGCTCGGCAGCATCGCTGCGGGAGCCCTGCAACCGGCGGCAGCTTCCGACAGCGAGGGACGCTTTGCGCTCAAGGGCATAGGTGCGATCACCTGCAAACGGATGGTGGATATCGTCTCGGCCAAGGACGAGCGCACACTCCTGCTCATTGGCTGGCTCGAGGGCTTCGTCACCTCCGAGAACCAGCGCGTCACCGGCCTGTTCGATGCGACACCCTGGCAACCGACCGAACTCCTCGCCATGCTCCTGACCACCCATTGCCAGAACAGACCCGACCAGCCGGTCTATCAGGCCGTACAACTCATGCTCGAAACCATGCGCGCGACGAGCCTGAAGACACAGAGCCCGGTCGAGCTGATCGATATCGGCGACGGGCAGAAGATGGAGATCTATCGCGAGATCATGCGCCTCGCCCAACAGCGGCTCATCGAACTCGAATATCTCTCGGGCGGCGCCGATGGCAAATATGGACCCAACACCGCCGCCGGAATCCGGAAGTTTCAGGAATCCATCGGCCGTGAACCCAATGGCTTCCCGGATTCGGATACGCTGCTCAACCTCTTCGGCGGGCTCTTCAGCAATTGATCGAACGGTCTCCACGGTTGTGGACCGAGGGTCGGGTTCGATCCACCGGACGAAGGATCATCAACGACTGATCCGTGCCTCCCCGATCGGGTAACCGAGGCTGTCGCGGTAACCGAAATTCACCATGTGGCATTCGTTGCAGGCGGCCATGACGTCGATGGCCATGGGTGAGCCATTGGGAGCGACCGCATAATAGTACCAGTCTCCGGTCGCGGGCGAGGTTCCGGCCGGCGTCTTTTCCATGAAGAACAGCGGCCCCGCCTTCGCCATCCCGTCATCGGAAACGGAGAAAGTCTCCTTGGCGATCAGCGAGCCGGCGGGCATGGTCACATTCTCGTCGGCATAGCGCAGATACTCGGCCGCTCCCGTCTCGTTGACATAGGTGAAGAGAAAGCGGCCGGCGTGATAGCCGGGAGCACCCGGTATCGAGCTGGCAGGCACCCATCCGCGATAGTCCGCAACCCGCTCAGGCGGAATCCAGCCCTTCGAACCGGCGGAATAGCCGGCGAGCATGGAGGGCTTGAGGCACTCATAGATGGCAAGCGCCTCCTCACCGGTGAGTTCTGCGCCGGGTTTGTCCGCATCGCATGAACCGGTCGCCGGCTCGCTGACCGTCGTATCGGCACCGCCTGCGGTATCGGCCACCGCCTCGGCGGTATCTTCGACGCGCCCGCAGCCGGCGAGTACCAGGATCGCGATTGCGGGCATCGCCAGGACTGCCCCGTTCATCGAAAAGGCCCCCGATCCTGCATGTCCGTTTGCACCACCGGCAAGAAGCTCCGGGCGGCCGGGCGGGTCGCAATACCCCCGCCGCCCGGCCGGCCGGGCGTCAGCCGCGCTGGTCGAGCGTCGGGAACGGTCGCTTCGCCGGGCCGGTGTAGAGCTGGCGCGGGCGGCCGATCTTCTGTTCGGGATCCTCGATCATCTCGTTCCATTGCGCGATCCAGCCGACCGTGCGAGCGAGCGCGAAGATCGCGGTGAACATCTTGGTGGGGATGCCCATCGCCTCGAGGATGATGCCGGAATAGAAATCGACATTGGGGAAGAGCTTGCGATCGCGGAAATACTCGTCTTCGAGCGCGATGCGTTCGAGTTCCTTGGCGATGGCGAGCTTGGGCTCGTTGCCATGGCCCAGTTCCTCGAGCACCTCGTCGGCACTCTTCTTGAGCACGCCCGCGCGCGGGTCATAGTTCTTGTAGACCCGATGCCCGAAGCCCATGAG
The DNA here is from genome assembly GCA_020446285.1 of Geminicoccaceae bacterium. GTDB lineage: Bacteria > Pseudomonadota > Alphaproteobacteria > Geminicoccales > Geminicoccaceae > JAGREO01. The sequence continues at coordinate 7,718 of JAGREZ010000335.1, read as the reverse complement.
CCGGAACGGATCGTCCTTGTCCTTGGCACGCTCGAGAAATTCGGGGATGCGGTCGACCGTCCCGATCTCCGCGAGCATGTTGATAACGGCCTCGTTGGCACCGCCATGGGCAGGCCCCCAAAGGCTGGCGATGCCGGCGGCAACGGCAGCATAAGGGCTGGCACCGGTGGAGCCGACGAGGCGCACCGTCGAGGTCGAGGCATTCTGTTCGTGATCGGCGTGAAGGATGAAGATCCGGTCGAGCGCCCGCGAGAGCGTCGGACGCTCCTTCCACGGCTCGCAGGGAACGCCGAACATCATGTAGAGGAAATTTTCCGCGTAGGAGAGATCGTTGCGCGGATACATGAACGGCTGGCCGATGGAATATTTGTGCGCCATCGCGGCGATCGTCGGGATCTTGGCGATGAGGCGATAGCTGGCGATCATCCGGTGATGCGGATCGTTGGTGTCGAGATCCTCGTGATAGAAGGCCGAGAGCGCGCCGACGACGGCGATCATGACGGCCATGGGATGAGCATCGCGACGGAAGCCGCGGAAGAGATAGTTGATCTGGTCGTGAATCATCGTGTGATGGGTCACGTCATGCTCGAACTTCACCTTCTCCGCGGCGCTTGGCAGCTGGCCGAAAAGGATGAGGAAGGCCGTTTCGAGAAAGTCGCTGTTCTCCGCCAGATCCTCGATGGAGTAGCC
>JAGREZ010000335.1:6639-6937 GCA_020446285.1 Geminicoccaceae bacterium | reverse complement strand
TATGTAAAACAGCCGCTTGCACCATAAAGCTTGCGGATGTCGATCACATCGGGCCCGATCGTGCCGGAGAAGATCGGAAGTTCGGCAGACCCGTGTCCCTCGACGGTCAGGGTCGCGTTGCTGGCCTTGGCCGTGTCGGTCATGCTTGTCTCCACCTCGTTGTTTTCGTTCGACGGCAACACGTCAGTTGCCCCCACAATCCCGGACAATCTATCCTTGGTCGCGCGTTTCCTCAATCCTTATGCTGCACTGCAGGGTTGCGACCGGTCGCAGCATCCCCGAGACGGGCGAGAACCTC
>JAGREZ010000335.1:0-6568 GCA_020446285.1 Geminicoccaceae bacterium | reverse complement strand
CGCAGTGGCTGGGCGACCTTGCCGAACCCGATTCCCTCGGCCTCGGCGAAAGCGCGCAGATCGGCCTCAAGAGCTTCCTCGCTCCAGTCACCGGATGATTCCAGCGTTTGCTGCAGAGCGTCGATCAGGCCCTCTTTCGCACCCACGAGCGTCTTTTCGGCCTTGGCTTCCAACGGCAGCGGCCGGGCGGCGACATAGATATGCGCCGCCTCCGCCAGTTCGACCAGCGTCTTCGCTCGTGAAGCAAGGCCCGGCATCCCTTCGACGAGCCGTTGCCGCTCCCTTTCGCCCGGCTTCCAACCAGCGGCCACGAGGAACCGTTCGACCAGACCTGCGAGCCGGACCGGATCGGCCTCCCTTAGATAGTGGGCATTGAGATGCCCGAGCCTGGCGAAATCGAAGCGCGACGCGGAACGGCCGACGCCGTCCAGATCGAACCACGCGACCGCCTGCTCGCGCGAGATCACCTCGTCATCGCCGTGCGACCAGCCGAGACGAATGAGATAGTTGCAGATCGCCTCGGGAAGATAACCCATCTCGCGATAGGCCTCCACGCCCAGCGCGCCATGACGCTTCGACAGCTTGGCGCCATCGGGACCGTGGATGAGCGGCATGTGCGCAAAGCGCGGCGCCTCGTGCCCCAGTGCTTCGAACAGGTTCTTCTGCCGTGCGGCATTGACCAGATGGTCATCGCCGCGAATGACATGGGTGATGCCCATGTCGATATCGTCGACGACGACCGAGAGCATGTAGGTGGGGGTGCCGTCGGCGCGCATCAGCACCATGTCGTCGATCTGGCTCCCGGCGAGGCGGACCGTTCCCTGGATCTCGTCCTCGACGACCGTTTCCCGATCCGTCGGCGCGCGGAAGCGGATGACCGGGTCGATGCCCGCCGGCGCCTCGCCCGGATCCCGGTCGCGCCAGCGCCCGTCATAGAGTGTCGGACGGCCGGCGGCCTTCGCTTCCGCGCGCATCGCCTCGAGTTCCGCGGGCGTACAGTAGCAGCGATAGGCAAGACCCTTTTCCATCAGCCGCTCGACCGCCTCGCGATGCCGGTCGAGACGTGCGAACTGGAAGACCGGCGGTTCATCCGACGACAGCCCGAGCCAGTCGAGGCCGCCGAAGATCGCATCGACCGCTTCCGTCGTGGACCGCTGGCGGTCGGTATCCTCGATCCGCACGAGATAGCGTCCGCCGTGGTGGCGAGCATACAACCAGTTGAACAGGGCCGTGCGCGCGCTGCCGATGTGCAAGAAACCTGTAGGCGAAGGAGCAAAGCGTACAACTACACTCATGGTTGCTTATGACGGCCTGATATGGTGAAAGGGAGGGTCCGCAACTAGCACAAACGGGCAATCCTTGCAGCACTACCTCGGATATCGTCCCGATCCGGCCGTCGCCACGCACGGCATTTCCCCCTCCTTCCTGCGGGGTGCTGTCGGCCATATGCGGCTGATGCTGGAACTGGAACGGGAGCGATGGCCGCTCTGGAGCCCGGTGGCATTCGGTTGCGGCATCGCCGTTTTTTTCTCGCTGGACCATGAGCCGTCCTTCTGGTCATTCGGCCTGTTCGCCGGCGTCGCTCTCGCCGTCGGGCTGTTCCTCCTTCCGCGCGAGCGACAGATCGCCTCCTGGCTCGGCACGCTGGCACTTCTCGCCACGGCCGGCTTTCTCACTGCGCAGTGGCGCAGCGCTTCGGTGGAGGCGCCCGTCATCGCCCAGCGCGGCAGTTACATGGTCGAAGGACGGATTGCACTGATCGAGCCCCGCGCGCGCGGTCCACGGGTTCTGCTCGACCGGCTCTCCATCGAAGGCATCGAACCGGAGCGGACGCCGGTCCATGTGCGGGTCACGCTGAAGGGATCCGAGCCGCGGGTCGAGACGGGCGATCGAATACGGATGAAGGCGATGCTGCAGGCGCCGGGCCCGCCCCTCCTGCCCGGCGGCTTCGATTTCGCCCGCAAGGCCTATTTCGAACGGCTGGGCGGCTTCGGCTTTGCCTACAGGCCGGCGGAAATCATCGAACATGCAGCACCCGCGGGCTTTCGCTCGACCGTCGCGGACCTGCGCGCATCGATTGCGCGAAAGGTGCAGAACGCACTGCCGGGTGCCGAAGGCGCGGTCGCGGCGGCACTGCTGACCGCGCTTCGTGCCGGCATTTCCGACAAGGTCTGGGAAGACATGCAGATTGCGGGTCTGGCCCACCTGCTGGCGATTTCCGGCCTGCACATGGGGCTCGTGGCAGGTACCGTGCTGCTGTTCTTCCGGTATTTCCTCGCGCTGTTCCCGTGGATTGCGCTTCGCTGGCCGGTCATTAAGCCGAGCGCCGCGATTGCCCTTGCCGCCGCCGCCTTCTACCTGCTCCTCGCCGGCGCAAGCGTACCGACGCAACGCGCCTTCTTCATGGCCGGCGTCGCCCTGGTCGCGATCATCATCGACCGCAACCCGTTTTCCATGCGCCTCGTCGCCGTCGCCGCACTTCTCATTCTCGCCGTCAAGCCGGAAGCGCTGCTCGGCCCGTCCTTCCAGATGTCCTTCGCCGCCGTCGTGGCACTCATCGCCGTCTACGAGCATGACGGGCTGGCCGCAGCCCTCTCCCCGCGACGCACCGGGGACGAGGCCAGGCGATCCGGCCCGCTGTCCCGCTATCTTCTCGGCGTGGCGCTGACAACGGCCGTTGCGAGCCTCGCCACACTTCCTTTCGCGGCCTACCATTTCCAGCGCATATCGCTGCTCGGCATCGTCGCCAATCTGGCCGGCGTTCCGCTGACGGCATTCTGGATCATGCCCGCCGGCCTTCTGGCGCTCGCCGCGATGCCCTTCGGCCTCGAAGCCCCCTTTCTCTTCGCTATGGGCCACGGAATAGCCTTCCTGCTGGATATCGCGGCGAGCGTCGCGGAACTTCCCGGAGCGGGCTTGCGGATCACATTGCAGCCGCTTTCCATCCTCCTGTTCGCGGTCGCAGGCGGGTTCTGGCTGTGTCTCTGGCAGCAATCCTGGCGGTGGTATGGCGTTCTCTTCTGGCCCGTGGCGGTCGTCCTCGCCTGGACACACCAGCCGCCGGATCTCGTCGTCGATCGTGCCGGAAACCTTGCCGCGCTCCGACGCGAGGACGGAGAGATAACAATGGTCCGCTTTCGCAGGAATGCCTTTGTCGAAAGCGCATGGCTGCGCGCGCTTGGCGCGGACGGTGCGATTGACGCGCCGGCGCCCGGCGCGGCGCCGGCCGGCGGCATGGCATGCGATGAGGGGGGCTGCCGTTTCCGTATCGGCGGGTTCGGAATCTCTCTGGCCCGCTCGCCCGCGGCCGCCATCGAGGACTGCCGGGACGTCGATCTGGTCATCGCCCTGCGCAGCGTGGACGATTGTCCGGGCGGTGCCGGGATTATCGGCTCCCGCGATCTCTGGCTGTCCGGGGGCATGTCGATCTCGATCCGTCACGGCCGGATCGAGATGCGCCGGGTGGCCGGGGAAGCCGGTGTGCGCTACTGGACGGAAGCCGGACAAAAATCTCCTTATAGTCGAAATTAAATTGAAAAATTCTCTATTTACGCTATTTTGAATGGCGCAATGGAGAGCGAGTGATGTCCCCGTCGATCTGCAGACTTGTCCGCCGGCTTCCGCGTGAAATGACCGCAATCGGACTGCCGGTCCTCGTCGCCGCGGCACTGACCGCCTGTCCGGCTCCGTCGGCCGCCCAGTCGGGCGAGGAACGCGCTGGCACGCTGATGCTGCTGCTGGCACTGGGTGCGAGGGCTTCCGACTCCGAAGAAACCGCCCCCGCTCCCGCAGCGGGACCGGCGACCACCTCCCCGGTCACACGATCGCAAGCCGCAACGGAGCCGCCGCCGGCCGGCATGCCGGGGCTCGCGGATCCGGCCGAAGACGACCGTCTCCCGGGCGCGGACGGGCACCCGCCGGCGAGATGAGTCCGTCGGGGCACGAAGGCGAGCTGTCGGTCTGGCAGCTGCTCCGGCTGATCGGCGCCTACCGTTCCATGATTGCCGGAACCGTGGCCCTCTCGCTCGGCCTCGCCCTTTTGCTGCTCGTGCTGGTCGAGCCCGTCTTCGAGGCCCGTTCGCTGATTCTGGTCGAGCCCGGAAATGACAACACGACCGATGAGGCGATCGCGGCCGTGGGAATTGCCAATGACAGCGCCGTCATCGACAGTCAGGTCAAGGTGCTCGCTTCCCGCCTGCTCGCCCGCCAGACGATCGGGCGGCTCGCCCTCGCCGACGACGGCGAACTCTCCGGCAATGGTGGCATCGAGGCGGTGATCCGATCCTTCGCCGAACGGCTGAATGTCGAGCGCGACGGCGGCACCAATGCCATATCCATCGCCTTTCGCTCCCGCGAACCGGACAAGGCAGCGCGCATCGCCAACGAGCTCGCGGCGATCTATATCGAGGGGCAGCTGCTCGCCAAGCACGAGAGCACACGTCGCGGAACGGACTGGCTGGGTGCCCAGGTCGAGGAGGCGCGCGCACGCTTCGAGACGGCGGAACGGGTGCTGCGCGACTACCGTGCGTCGAGCCAGCCCGCCTATGCGGATGCCGAAGCCATGCGCGGCATCGACATCGCCAATCTCAAGCGCGACCATATCGCCGCCATGGCCGACGCGGCTGCGAGGCGCTCCAAGCTCGAGCGCGTGCGCCGGATCATCGACGGACAGCCCGGTATACAGGCTTTCGAGGAGCTCGGCGGCTCTCCCGTCCTGCAGAACCTGCACGCACTCAAGAACCAGACCATGCGCCGCGAGGCCGAGCTTTCCACGGATTTCGGCACGCGACATCCGCGACGACTCGATCTGCGCAGCCAGCTCACCCGGATCGATCTGCAGATCGCCACCGAACAGCGCGCGCTCGTCAGCCGGATGGAAAGCGAGCTCGACCAGGCCATCGCACGCGAGACCACGCTCCGCCGGGAAATCGACGGGCTCAAGCAGCAGACGCTCGCGCAACGCCGGGCGCAGACCCGCATCGCCGAACTCGAACGTGACATGGAGATGGCGCGGCGGCTCTTCGAAAGCTATCTCGGCCGGTTCGAGGCTGTCGCCGAAACCGAGGAGATGCAGCGCCCCGATGCCCGCCTGATTTCGGAAGCCGTTCCTCCACGGTACCCCGCCTTTCCGCGCCCGGCCTACGTCTTCGGAAGTTTCACCGTGGCCGGCCTCGCAACCGTACTGCTCGCCATCTTCCTGCTCGAACAACAGGACCGGGGTTTCCGTACCGGCGAACATCTCGAGGCCGCCCTCGATCTTCCCTGCCTCGCGCTCATGCCGGTGACCACGCGATCCACGGGATCGCGCATCGCACCACATGACCATGTGCAGGAAAGGCCCCGTTCGCGCGCGGCCGAAACCATGCGCGGACTGATCGCCTCGCTCGAACTCGCGGATCGCGCGCGCCGTGCCCGCGCGGTGCTGGTCACCTCGGCCTTGCCCGGCGAAGGCAAGTCGTCGCTCACGCTCTCGCTCGCCCGGGTCGCGGCGAATGACGGCCTGCGGGTGCTGGTGGTGGATGCCGATCTGCGACGACCGGTCCTGCACGAGATGCTGCGCAGGGAGGCGGCCGCCGGTCTGCAGGAGATCCTCCGCGGCGAACGGCGGGTCGGCGATGTCCTGCTTGCAGACGATCATTCCCCGCTCATGCTCATTCCGGGGTGTCCCCGCGAGGATCAGCCCGCACGCCTCCTCGGCCGTGACGGGCTGGGGGCGCTGATCGAGAGTGCGCGGGAGGATTTCGACCTGATCCTGGTCGATTCGGCGCCGATGATGGCCGTCGCCGATGCACGGCTGATCGCCCGCATGGTGGATGTCACACTGTTCGTCTGCCGTTTCGATTCGACCGGGAAAGCCATCGCCGTTCGCTGCGTGGACCAGTTGCGCGAAGCCGGTGCGAACATCGCCGGCGCCGTGCTGTCCAGGGTCGATCCGGAACGACATGGGCGCTTCGGTGCGGCGGAGGCCGGAATTCACCGGCGTGAACTCGCCGCGTACTATGCCGACTAGCCGGATACTCTTGCGTTGCAGCACGCGATGGACCGTCCGGCGAACTTCTGCTAACCGTCCGCCCCGAAAGTGGGGAAGAAAACGCCGTGAACTCCGTCGCCGTCAAGATTCACAACACGCTGACACGCCGCAAGGAACGGCTCGAGCCACTGGAATCCGGCCATGTGCGTATCTATGTCTGCGGCCCGACGGTCTATCAGCGCATTCACATCGGCAATGCGCGTCCCCTCATCGTGTTCGATGTCCTCGTCCGTCTCCTGCGTCATCTCTATCCGAAGGTGACCTATGTACGGAACATCACCGATGTCGAGGACAAGATCATCGCCCAGGCGGAAGCCGACGGCATCACCATCGCCGAGCTGACCGAACGCACCGCCGCCGCCTTCGCCGGGGACTGGCGCGCACTCGGCTGCACCGCCCCGGATCACGAACCGCGCGCGACCGCGCACATCTCCGGCATGGTCGCCATCATCGATACCCTGATCGGCAAGGGCCATGCCTACGAGGCCGAGGGGCATGTGCTGTTCAGCGTCCCCTCGATGCCCGATTACGGCCGCC
>JAGREZ010000037.1 GCA_020446285.1 Geminicoccaceae bacterium | reverse complement strand
GGCGGAAGGATGTCGAGAAGCCGTCGGTCGGCAACGCCGGTCCTGTTGCCGAGAAGATCGAGCAGCTCGCAGACCGCCGGATCGATGTCGGCTTTCCAGATCCGCACCTCATGCACATTGCCCAGCCCGCCGAGCTTGCGGGCGAGCGGGATCTCGCTCCGGATATCGCCGAAACGGGCGATGATATCGCGATCGAACCATCCGGGTTCCGTCTCGACGCGGGTACAGCCGAGGCGGTTGATCTCGCCGGCGACCTCGTGCCACGCATCATCGACCGGCCTTGGCGTTTGGACGACGTCCCTCGCGGGATCGTCCAAGGCTTCGGGCGGGAGGTTTCCGGGACGCGGTTGCGTGACGATCTCCGGAATGCTCGGTATGGCGGCCGTCGGCGGATCGGGCAGGTCGAGCTGCCGGTTTTCCGGCGGATCCCCGCCTGTCCGGCCGAAATGGTAATAGAGCCCGCCGGCGGCGAGCACGGCAAGCGTGACGGCGGCGAAGATGCCTGCCGGGTGCCGCACGGGCGGCAGTTCGCCCTTTTCCGGCACGTCCGGCAGGAGGTTCGGGGCCTCATCGCGCAATTCCGGCAGCGATGGCAGCATCCGCTCGATGGCCTCGGCGAGTGCATTGCCGGTCTGGAACCGCTGGCGACGGTCCTTCGAGAGGAGGCGTTCGACGATGCGCACGACCGGTGCAGGCAGCACGGACCGCAGCTCGCCGAGTGGCCGCGGCTCGCTTTCGAGGATGTTCTTCGCCAGCGCCTCGGGGTCGCGGGCGGTGAATGCCGGGCGGGCACAGAGGCATCGATAGAGAATGGAGCCGAGGACGAACAGGTCGGCGCGGCCATCCGGATCGTCACCGGCGATCGTTTCCGGTGCGCGGATGCCGCTCCGGTCGTCATCGGTCGCCGCGGCGGCGAAGCCCTGAACCTTCACCCGTCCGCTGCGCTCGTCGATGAGGATGTCGGAAAGGCCGAGCTGGCCGTGAATGTGCTTTCGCGCATGGGCGAAATCGAGCGCACGGGCGATCTGTGCGGCGATGGCGAGCGCATCGCGGGGTTCGAGCCAGCCCTGATCCTCGAGCACGTCGCGAAGGCTCGGCCCCTCGACGATTTCCTCCACGATATAGGGATTGTCGCCGTCACCGGTGTCGAGGACGGCGACGATGCCGGGATGCCGCAGTTTCAGTGTCGCACCGGCGCGGGCAAGCCGTTCCTCGACGAACGGACGGTTGTTCCGTCTTCCCGCGGCCGGAACGATCAGTGCGACATCGCATTGCCGCCGCTTGTCCCAGGCAAGGAAGTCCTGCCAGCCATTGCTCTCTCCGATCACGGCGCCGATGCGCAGCGACGCCGGCGGGGTGATCCGGAGCTCGGGCGGAAGGCCTTCGGCCTGCTGGCTAGTCAACGTCATCCGCTCGGACGGTTCGGCGAATGCGCAGGAGGGAGAGCTGATGCCCGGTGCGTCTCAGCACATCGAAACGGAACCCGCCCGTCTCGAAGCTGCGGCCGACATCCGGGATCCGTTCGGCAAGGTGGATGACGAGGCCGGCTATGGTCGAGGCATCGTCGTCGGGGAGTGTCCAGCTGAGCTGGCGGTTCAGGTCGCGGACCGTCACTCCGCCCTCGACGAGGACGCTGCCATCGGTCTGCACCTTGATGCCGGGAAGGTCGATGTCCTTTTCGTCGGCAATCTCGCCGACGATTTCCTCGAGGATGTCCTCGAGCGTCACCAGACCCTGAATGTCGCCATATTCATCGACGACGATGGCGAGATGTTCGCGGCGCTGGCGAAAGGCCAGCAATTGCGCCTGCAGCGTGGTGGTTTCGGGAATGAACCATGGTGTGAGGGCGATCTCGGCCATTTCCGGCGCGCCGGCGCGCTCGCCTTCGAGGGCGAGCGAAAGAACGTCCTTTGCGTGAAGGGTGCCGACCACCGTATCGGGATCGCCGCGCCAGAGGGGAAAGCGGGTGAACGAGCTTTCGCGGACGATGGCGACGATCTCGGCGAACGGCAGATCGCCGTCGATGGTCACCATGTTCTTCCTGTGCGTCATGATCTCGCTCACCTCGACCTCCTCGAGATCGAGAATGCCGCCGAGCATGTCGTGCTCGTGCTTGCGCATGACGCCATGGCGGTGCGACTGCCCGATCAGGCTCCGCAATTCGTCGCCCGAATAGACATCGGCGTGACCGGCCTCGCCGACGCCGAGCATGGTGAGCACCGCCCGTGACGAGCGGTTCAGGAGCCAGTTCAGGGGATAGAAGAGGACGAAGAACGCCTGCAGCGGATAGACGGTCCAAAGCGATGTCGCCTCGGCTTCGCGAATGGCGAGCGTCTTGGGGACCTGTTCGCCGACGACGATGTGCAGCGAGGAGAAGATCAGGAAGCCGACGAGAAAGGAGATGCTGTGCAGTGCTGCTTCACTGAGGCCCATCGAGCGGAACATGGGTTCGAGCAGTGCCGCCACCGCGGGTTCGCCGACCCATCCAAGGCCGAGCGAGGCCATGGTGATGCCGAGCTGGCAGGCGGCGAGATACGCCTCCATGTGGGTGATGACGTTCATGGTCAGGCGCGCGCGCACATGACCGGCCTCGGCGAGCGGAGCGATACGGTAGTCGCGCACGCGTACGAGCGCGAACTCGGCCGCGACGAAAAACGCATTGGCTGCCAGAAGCAGCACGATCCAAAGGATGGACCACAACATCGGAATTAATCAGCCATCCTCGCAAAGCAGCTCGCGGAGTGTTTCCGGCGGTACGTCGCGAGCCACGAATGCCTTGCCGATACCACGCCAGAGAATGAAATGCATCTTTCCGTTCTGGACCTTCTTGTCGCGCTGCATGGCGTCCAGCAATGAATCCGCCTCGAAGGTTTCGTTGCGGATCTGCCGGGGTGAGACCGGCATGCCGAGCGTTTGCAGATGGTTGCGCAGGCGCGTTGCGTCCGCATGGGATGCGATGCCCAGCCGCGCGGAGAGATCGGCGGCCTTGCACATGCCGATGCTGACCGCCTCGCCATGCAGCAGCGTGCCGCCATAGCCCGCCAGAGCCTCGTAGGCATGGGCGAAGGTGTGGCCGAAATTGAGCAAGGCCCGCGCACCGGCGGTTTCGCGCTCGTCATCGGCGACGACCGATGCCTTGATCTCCACCGAACGGCGAATGGCAATCGCACGGGCTTCGGCATCGCCGGCAAGAAGCCTCGCACCGTTTTCCTCCAGCCAGGCAAAGAACTCCGGGTCGGTGATGCAGCCATACTTGATGATTTCGGCATAGCCGGCGCGCAGTTCGCGCATGGGCAGCGTGTCGAGCACCCGGCCGTCGATCAGCACCGCCTTCGGCTGATGGAACGCGCCGACGAGATTCTTGCCGTGGCGGCTGTTGATGCCGGTCTTGCCACCGACCGAACTGTCCACCTGCGAGAGGAGGGTGGTGGGGATCTGGATCAGGTCGACACCGCGCAGCAGCGTTGCCGCCGCGAAACCGGCGAGGTCGCCGACGACACCGCCGCCGAATGCGACGATCGCGATCCTGCGGTCGACACCGAGTGCGAGGATGTCGTCCATCAGCGTCGCGTAGGTCGCGTGACACTTGCTCGCCTCGCCCGAGGCAATCGTGATCCGCTGCGAGCGGATGCCCTCCGCCTCTAGCGACGCCTCGAGGGTATCGACATGCGGCGTCGGTTCGAGACCGATATCGTTGACGATGATGACGCGCGGCTGGGCGAGAAGCGGCTTGAGCAGTTCCCCGGCCCGTTCGAGCAGGCCGTGATCGATGAGCACGGGATAGCTGCGGTCGCCGAGCTCGACATCGACACGATGGCGGACCGGATGGAGAGCGTCCCTGTTCTCAGGCATCGACCATACCCTCGTCGAGAAGGCGGTCGCGGATCGTGTTCACGAGCGTTTCCGGTGGTGCATTGCTGCTTTCATAGGTCCGATCGGCAAGGGCATAGACGGGATGGCGGCTGGCTATCAGTTCGGCGAGGATCGTCCGCGGATCGCCGTTCGAGAGCAAGGGTCTCGTTCCCTTCTTGCGGCTGACCCGTTCGACGAGCGTATCGAGGTCCGCCTTCAGCCAGATCGAATGGCAACTCGCGGAAATCACCTTGCGTGTCTCGTCATTCATGAAAGCGCCGCCGCCAAGCGCCAGAACGAAGGGCGGATCCTCCATCAGCCGCAGGATGACCCGTCGTTCGAGATCGCGGAACGCCGCCTCGCCATACAGTTCGAAGATGTCCGGAATGCCCATGCCGGCGGCCTCGACGATGGCCGCATCCGCATCGACGAAACGCACGCCGAGCACCGCCGCGAGCCGTTTGCCGATCGCGGTCTTGCCGGCACCCATCAGCCCGACGAGCACGATGGTCTTCACCGGCGTGAGCGGCCGCACGGGGCGCGACACACCGTTTGCTTGAAAGTCATCGGGATCCGACATGACCCGGCGTTGAAACTCCGCTCTTGTGTATCTATAAGCTTCTGCCTTGAAGCTAGGACGTTTTCTCCCGGTGCGGAAGCATTCATCTGCGCCGGACGATTCGCGCCTGCCACCAATTCGGGACCATTCATGTCGACCATACGCCGCTGGTTCTTTCTCTTCCTGCTGATGCTGGTGCTCGGTGGTGTCATCTTCCTGGCGACGTGGGAAACGCCGCCACCGACACGCGATTACGAATTCGAGATCCCGTCGGACCAGCTGCCACAATGAGGCGATTCGCTGCCGCTGCCGGTGCTGCTGTCGCTGCGGGGAGTTCGGTCTAGGATGCCGATCAACCTGTTTCTCGAGATGATGGCGGTCGAGCGCGGTGCGAGCCGCAACACGCTCGACGCCTACGGTCGGGATCTGAGAGACCTGCAGACCTTTCTGGCCCGGCGTTCGGTGACGCCGCTCGATGCGTCCGTCGATGACCTTCGCGCCTATGTCGGCTTTCTCGACGAAACGGGCCTGTCGGCGTCGACCGCTGCAAGGCGCCTCGCGGCGATGCGCCAGCTCTATCGCTTCCTCTATCTCGAGGAACGGCGTAGCGACGATCCGACCGTCTCCATCGACAATCCCAAACGCGGGAGCCGCCTGCCGCGCGTTCTCGGCGAGGAGGATGTCAGATCGCTGATCGAGACAGCCTATGACGGCGAGGATGCCGAGGCGCGGCGTATCCAGCTGCTCATGGAACTGGTCTATGGCAGCGGGCTTCGGGTGAGTGAACTCATCGGCATGCCGCTGTCGGCGCTCTCGGCCGATCGCTCGACCATCCGCATCTGCGGCAAGGGCGGCAAGGAGCGGGTCATTCCCATCGGGCGGGCCGCGCGCGCCGCGCTCGAAGCCTGGCTGCCACTGCGCGACGGCCTCGTCCGGCGACCGCTCGAGGCGCGTTTCCTGTTTCCCTCGCGCGGGCGTCTCGGCCATCTCACCCGCCAGCGTTTCGCGCAGTTGCTCAAGGATCTGGCCATCAGGGCCGGCATCGACCCCGAGCGCCTGTCGCCGCACGTCCTGCGGCATGCGTTCGCGACCCATCTTCTCGACCATGGCGCCGATCTTCGCGCCGTGCAGGTGATGCTTGGTCACGCCGACATTTCCACGACGCAGATCTATACACACGTCCAGGCCGGGCGCCTCGCCAGCGTGGTCGATACCCACCACCCGCTCGCGCAGGAGCGCCGGGACAAGACAACACAAGAGGAAGACCGATGAGTTTCAAGACCGTACAGCCTGCATCCCCGCGCATGAACCGTTGCGAGCTCGCGGTGCCGGGATCCAGTCCGCACATGTTCGAAAAGGCCGCGAAAGCGGATGCCGACATCGTCTTCCTCGATCTCGAGGATGCCGTCGCACCGGACAAGAAGGCCGAGGCGCGGCGCAACGTCATCGACGCCATCGGCGATGTCGACTGGGGCGACAAGACCCTGTCGGTGCGTATCAACGGCCTCGATACGCACTACATGTATCGCGATGTCGTCGATCTTCTGGAAAACTGCTCCGAGCGTCTCGATCTCATCATGATCCCCAAGGTCGGAACGGCCGCGGACGTCTATGCCGTCGACATGCTGGTGACGCAGATCGAGACGGCGAAGGGCCGCAAGAAGCGGATCGGCCTCGAGCACATCATCGAGACCGCGCTCGGCATGCAGAACATGGAAGAGATCGCCGCCGCCAGCCCGCGCAATGAATCGCTGCATTTCGGCGTCGCCGACTATGCCGCCTCGATCAAGGCCAGAACCACCATGATTGGTGGCCCGAACCCGGATTACGGCGTTCTCACCGGCGGCCCGGACGATGCCGAGCGCGCCTATCACTGGGGCGACATGTGGCACTATGCCATCGCCCGGATGGTCGTCGTCGCGCGCGCCAACGGGCTTCGTCCGATCGACGGGCCGTTCGGTGATTTCTCCGACTCCGACGGCTTCAGGGCACATGCCAATCGCGCCGCCGTGCTCGGCTGCGAGGGCAAATGGGCCATTCACCCCAAGCAGATCGCCCTTGCCAACGAGGTGATGGGGCCCAAGGCGAGCGAGGTGGAAAAGGCGCGGCGCATCCTTGCGGCGATGGAGCAGGCGACCCGCGAGGGCAAGGGTGCGGTCGCACTCGACGGCAAGCTCATCGACATCGCCTCGATCCGCCAGGCAGAAGGGCTCGTCGCCATGGCCGACCGGCTCGCCGGGCGCTCCTGAGCCGGACCCCGTTGCGGCACCTGAGGATGACCGCGATCCGGCCTGTCACGCCGCCGATTTCGGCAGACAGGCCGGGCCGACCGGTTCGAAGGTCTTGTAGTTCAGGATGAATTCGCGGTGGCCGAGTGCTTCGGACATCGTTCGTTCGCCATCGGCGACCCGCTCGACCAGCTGCACGATTTCCGCGCCCACATCCTCGATGCCGGCCTGTTCCTCGAGGATGCGCCCGGCATTCACGTCCATGTCGTCCGCCATCCGCCTGTAGGTGAGCGGATTGGCGCAGACCTTGATGACCGGCGAGATCGCCGAGCCGACCACCGAACCGCGCCCGGTGGAAAAGAGGATGATGTGGCAGCCGGAGGCGATCAGCTCGACGATTTCGGCATTGTCGTTGATGTTGGGATAGCCGAAGCGAAGCTCGCCGTCCGGAACCACATCCATCAGATAGAGCCCGCCCGAAGGTGGCCGGGTGCCCGGCTTGATCATGCCGTCGATCGGCACCGTCCCGGCCTTGGCATAGGCGCCAAGGCTCTTCTCCTCGATCGTGGTCAGACCGCCCTCGGCGTTTCCGGGAGCAAAGCTGCCCTGACCGAGCAGGCCGTAATAGCGCGCCGCCTTGTCGATCGCCTTGATGATTTCCGCACCAAGCTCGGGCGTCACCGCGCGACCGGCCATGTGATGCTCGCAGCCGATCAGTTCGCCGGTTTCCTCGAAGATGCAGGCCGCACCCTTTTCGACCAGACGGTCGAAGGCGTTGCCCATGGCGGGATTGGCCGTGAGCCCGCTCGTACCGTCCGATCCGCCGCAGATGGTGCCGACCACGAGCTCGTCGATGCCCATTTCGACCCTGGGGAGAGCCGCATTCCCGTCGCAGGTAGCACGCACCCAGGCGCGCCCGGCATCCACCGTCTTGCGCGTTCCACCTTCCCGCTGGATGACGAGCGTGCGCACCGGGCGTCCCGTCGCCTCGATCCGTCGCGCCAGACCGCTGCGGTCGAACCCCTCGCAGCCGAGCGAGACGAGCAGCACGCCCGCGACATTGGGATGCGTCGCCAGCCTCTCCATCATGTCGAATGCATAGAGATTGGCAAAACAGCCCGGAAAGCCGATCAGATGGACGTCCTCGTCCTCGAACGGCCGGACGATCTCGCGTGCCACATGATGCGCGCATTCGACGAGATAGGTGACGATGATCGTGTTGCGGATGCCCTTGCGGCCATCACTGCGCAGCCATCCCCGCATCAGAGTGTCTCCCCCTGCCCGAAGCGGTCGCCATGGTCGGCGGTGAATGAAGGCGTGTAGTCACTCTTCAGGTTCTCGGTGTGCACCCGCTGGCCACGGTCGATATCGGCGGTCGCCGATCCTATGCTCATGCCGAGCTTGAACACCTTCTCGCCCGCGCGGATCGGTTTGCGCGCGATCTTGAAGCCGAGCGGTAGCGCCACCTCGATCCTCGTCTCCGCGCCATCGATGGGAACCATCTCGCCAGCCTCGATATTGCGGCAGGTGACGAGGACATTGTCGGCCTCGGCAAGCAGGATGACAGCCGGTCGTTTCATCAGAATTTCCCGTAACGGCGATAGGCTTCCTGCGGATCCATCCCTTCGAGGATGGATGTCCGCACCTTGTTCTCGGTCCCCACCGCCGTCTCGGCGGCGAGAACGATATCGGCCGCATGATCCTTCGGCAGGATGCAGATGCCGTCCATGTCGGCGAGCAGGTAATCGCCGGAGGAGATGCGGACATCGCCGATATGGATCGGTTCGCCGAAGGCATGGGGCAGCCAGCGGCCGACAATGTCCTTCGGCGTGAAATGCGTGCAGGCCAGCGGGAAACCCTGTTCCATCGTCTGCTGCACGTCCCGTGCTGGACCATCGACGACGTAACCGAGCACGCCGCGAAGCTTCAGCGTCTCCGAGGAGAGTTCACCCATGAGCGCGATGTCATGCGTGTGCGGCTGGCAGACGGTGATGTGACCGGGCTTCGCCCTGGAGAGCACGCCGGTCCACTCCAGCAGGGTTTCATGCGCATCGGCGCTCTCGTCCACATGCCCCTCGACCGTCCAGACCGGGCCGGCGAGGCGTGTCTTCGGTTCGACGAGGCGGATCGACGAAGGGAGAAGGAAGTTCCGGAATCCCTCCGCGCGCATGACGTCGTGAATGATCGCCGCATAGCATCCGGCGAGGCGTGCGGTGAGATCGTTCATGACATGCGTCCCCGTTCGATTGTCGTGTTGCTGCCGTCGACGGTCATGCGTTCGATGGCCTCCATGTTCCAGTCGATGCCGAGCCCCGGATCGTTCGAGGCGATGGCCTTGCCGTCGACGATCGCGAGCCCCGTGTGCGTGAGCTCGTCGAGCTGCGGGATATATTCGAGCCAGCGGGCATTCGGCACGGCGCAGCAGAGTGCTGCATGCAGCTCCATGAGGAAATGCGGGCAGACGGGAATGTTCATCGCATCCGCCATGTGCGCCACCTTGAGCCATGGCGTGATCCCGCCGATGCGGGCCACGTCGACCTGAATGACGGAGCAGGCATTGCGTTGCAGATAGTCGGCGAAATGGCGGATCGAGTAGATCGATTCGCCGACGGCAACCGGAACGGAGGTCGCCTGCGCCAGTCGCACATGACCGTTGACGTCATCGGACGGCATGGGCTCCTCGAACCAGCCGATATCGGCTTTCTCGAAGGCTCGCGCGCGGCGGATCGCCTCGTCCGCCGAAAAGGCCTGGTTGGCGTCGGTGAAGATCTCGAAGGCCGGCCCCACCGCCTCGCGCACGGCCAGCAGACGTTCGACATCCTCGGCGATCGCCGGGCGTCCGACCTTGACCTTGCAGCCGGCGAATCCCCTCGCTTTCACCTCCAGCGCATCGGCGACGAGCGCCTCCGTTTCGACATGCAGCCAGCCGCCCTCGGTCGAATAGACCGGGATGCGGTCGCGGGCACCGCCGGCCATGACATGCAGCGGCAATCCGGCCTTGCGGCAGCGCAGATCCCAAAGGGCGGTGTCGATGGCGGCGAGGGCGAGGGCGGTGATCGCTCCCGGCTGGGTGGCGTGGGTCAGGAATTTCAGATCCCGCCAGATCTGTTCGACCATGGCGGCATCGCGCCCGACGAGTGCCGGCACGAGCGTATCCCGCAGCAACGCCATCACCGCACTGCCGCCGGTGCCGATGGTATAGCTGTAGCCGGTGCCCGTGGCACCGTCGGCGTCGTGCAGGACGATGATGGGTGTTTCCTGACTGACGAAGGACTGGATCGCGTCGGTGCGCACCACTTTCGGCCTGAGATCCACGAGCCTCATCTCGACGCGTTCGATCAGCGCCATGTCAACATGCCTCCCCCCGGATGACTCCGTCGAGAGAAGGCGCTTGCGCCGGCGGCGTCAACCCCGTTGAACATGGCCCGTTGAACATGGCCCGATCAACATGCCCCGATGAACGAGACCGCTGAACAACGAGCCTCCCCGCTTCGTTCAGCGCTCCAGCGCCTGCCGGTACTTCTCGGCGTCCCAGTCCATCAGCGCCAGCTCGTCCCGGCTGTCGAGATGGCGAAGCTCGCGGTCCGGCGGGATGCGGTGGAGCACATGCGCCAGACAGCGGACCATCGCGACCGCACTCACGCTCGCATCATCCGGCAGGAAGGCCCCGTCGGGACGGATCATGAGCTTGCCGATACCGTCGGGGGTGGCACTCGCGGCGGGGCCGAGAAAGACAACATGGTCGGGATACCAGGACGCCGACAATGCCAGCTTCCGCAGTCTTTCGCTCGCCGCCATGCTGTCGACGAGCGGATCGTCGACCCGTTTCCAGCCGGAAGGCACCGGCTCGCCGGATCGTACTTCCGCCCGTATGGCCGCCCGTATTTCCGTCCGGGGCGCATCGAGAAGCCCTTCGACCCGCGCGAGCAGCGCCCCGGCTTCGGCGACACTGTCCGCACCGACCACGAGACCGTGATTGCCAAGGACGAGAATGTCCTTTCGCGTTCCGTCCGGCGCATCGGCGAGGACCGAGCGGATGCCGACGGTGAGTTTCATGCCCGGCTTGCAATAGGGAATGAAGGCCCAGGAGAGACCATCCAGCCGTGACGCGAGCATGGCTTCGGCCTCGCTGCATACAGCAAGCGCCAGGGTGCGGACGGAATGGGTATGCAGGACGACGCGATGTTCGAGCAGCGCGTGCATGCTGGTTTCGATGGAGGGGCGAAGCCCCTTCGGGTTGAGCTCGTCGATCACCGCTCGCCGGACGCCGTCCTCGCTCTCCTCGCCGATCGCATCCAGCACCGCCCTGCGGCTGACGGGGACGAAAACGTCATCATCGAGGCTGTCGGCGAGCCAGAGGCCCGATGCCTTGACGTGGAGCGTGTC
>JAGREZ010000334.1:725-3966 GCA_020446285.1 Geminicoccaceae bacterium | reverse complement strand
GGGCATCGGCCAGGCGCTCACCGAGAGTGCGGTCTATGACGAGGCGGGTCAGCTCCTGACCGGATCGTACATGGATTACTGCATGCCGCGCGCGGACGATGTGCCGAACTTCGAGGTACACACCGCCGCCGGCACGGCCTGCACGGCGAATTCCATGGGCGTGAAGGGCTGCGGCGAGGCCGGAGCCATCGGATCGCCGCCCGCTGTCATCAATGCCATCACCAATGCCATCGGCAAGCGGGTCGAGATGCCCGCCACGCCGCAGAAGATCTGGCAGGCCCTGCGGCAGGCTGCCGAGTAGTCATACGGGGAGAGTTCCGAACATGTACGCATTCAACTATCACAAGCCCGGCTCGGTCAGCGAAGCGGCCAGCCTTCTCTCGGGCTCCGAGGACGCCAAGCTGCTCGCCGGCGGCCACACCTACATTCCGACCCTCAAGCAGCGTCTGGCCCAGCCCTCCGACGTCGTCGATCTCTCGGCCATCGCCGAGCTCAAGGGCATCAGGGAAGAGAATGGCGGCATCACTGTCGGTGCCATGACCACCCATGCCGAGGTCGCCCATTCCGATGTGGTCAAGCGTGTCATTCCGGCACTTGCCGATCTCGCCGAGGGCATCGGCGATCCGCAGGTGCGCAACCGGGGAACCATCGGCGGGTCGATCGCCAACAATGATCCGGCCGCCGACTATCCGGGCGCCGTGCTCGGTCTCGGCGCCACCGTCCGCACCAACAAGCGGGAAATCGCGGCGGATGATTTCTTCGTCGCCATGTTCGAGACCGCACTCGAGGAAGACGAGATCATCACCGCCGTGCATTTTCCGGCACCGGAAAAGGCGGCCTATGTGAAGTTCCCCAACCCGGCCTCGCGCTATTCGGTCGTGGGTGCCTTCGTCGCCCGGACATCGGCCGGTCCGCGCGTCGCCATCACCGGTGCTGGCGGCACCGCTTTCCGCCACCAGGGTGCGGAACAGGCGCTGGCCTCCAACTGGAGCCCGGACGCGGTCGCCGGAATCACCACCGACCCCAACGACCTCAACAGCGACATCCACGCCTCGGCCGACTACCGCGCCCATCTGGTCGCCGTCATGACCAAACGCGCGGTTGCCAAGGCCGGCTGAACGAGCCACCGGATATCGACGCAAAGGGGGCCCATGCGGCCCCCTTTTCTTGTCATCTGCCCCGCGTTTTCAGCATTGCTGTCCTGCGCTCGTGGCTATTGTCCGCGACTGTACACCTTGTCATCTACGGGAACAGTGCCCGCCCGGCTACCGCCGGTCGGCATCTTTCAACAGGTGAGGAAGCATGGTGAAGATCCTGGCATTTGCCGGAAGCACGCGCACCGGGTCGGTCAACGGCAAGCTGCTGGATGCACTCGTTCCACTCGTCGAGGCCGAGGGCGCCGAGGTCACGCGGGTCGATCTGCGCGAATACGAGATGCCGCTCTACAATGGCGATATCGAGGCCGAAAGGGGCGTGCCGGAATCCGCACGGCGGCTCAAGGCGCTCATGATCGCGCATGACGGGATGCTCATTGCCTCGCCGGAATACAATGGCAGCATCACACCGCTGCTCAAGAACACGCTCGACTGGTGCTCGCGCAAGGAAGAGGGCGATCCCGGTCCGCTCGCCGCCTATGCCGACAAGACGGCGGCCATCGTTTCCATCTCGGCCGGTGTCTTCGGTGGTATTCGCGGCCTCGTTCCCCTGCGGCTGCTGCTCTCCAATCTGGGAATGCTCGTCCTTCCCGTCCAGGTTGCCGTGGGTGGCGCCGCCGAGGCGTTCGACGAGGATGGAACGCTCCGGAACAAGGGCACGGAAACCCTCGCCCGGTCGATGGCAAGATCGCTCGTCAGATACGGCCGGGCCTGACCGGGACAGGCTTCACCCCCGACCGGCCGTGCGTGTTCAGTGCCGCCTTGCACGAAGCGCGCGGCCGTTTTCCGTTTTCAGGATGAGCGCGCCGGTCGGATCCCATTCGTAGGTACGCGCACCGTCGAGGATCTCGAGGAATCGCTGTTCCTGATCGCCGAGTGCCGGCGTGCAGGCGCGGCGCGTCAGGGCCACCATGCGGGTGGCGAATTCTCCATCCACGGCGCGGACCTCGGAACTGTAGCGATTGCATCCGGCGCGCCCGGCGACGAGGCCGTCATCGGTAAACGTCATCGACGTTGCCGAATTGTCGATCACACCGCGCCCGTCGAGATCCTCGACGATCCATTCGCCGAGAAGCCGGGAATCGGTGTCGGCGGCCCCGGCGGCCTCCGGCGCCCTGCTGGCACGAACCATGACCAGCATGCCGAGATCGGGATCGTCCTCGTCATGGGGAACGGCATGAACGGTATCGGTGGTCCAGAGAAGGACATCGTCGGCACTGCGCAGGACCGCACGCACGGCATAGGTCCGCCGCGGTTCGATTTTCGCGGGATCCACGGCGAGATCGAACGCCACGGGCACGTTGCGGCCGTCGAGCGCGATATCCTGCCTTGCGAGTTCCACCGACGGCGCGTCGGCGCGGGAAACGTCGCTCAGCGTGACGATCACCCGCGAACCCGGCGGCGCTGCGACCCGCTCGCGATAGGTGGCATTTCCGGTCACATGCATGTCAGCCGCTCCGGAAACCGCAGCACAGGAACCGAGCATGAGGATCAGGACGAGAACCGCCGGCAATCTCCCTCCCCGAACAGGCCCCGCGAGAAAGGCAAGGTCCTTGAGGCGGCAAAGCACGGCGGCGGGCATTGTCGTCATGACGAACCATCTCCCGGAACGAAGGCAGGGCGGCGGCCGGTACACGGATCCGTGCCGGCCGCCGCCGCGTTCGTGCGTGTCAGGCCGAAACGGTCTTCTGCTGCTGTTCACCCAGCCCCTCGATCCACAGCCGCATGGTCTGGCCGGGCCTCAGGAAGACCGGCTCGGGCTTGATGCCCATGCCGACACCCGGCGGCGTGCCGGTGGAGATGATGTCGCCCGGCTGCAGCGACATGAACCTCGAGAGATAGCTGACACAGTGGGCGACGCCGTAGATCATCGTCCCGGTCGAGCCGTTCTGCATGGTCTTGCCGTCAACCTCGAGACCCATGGCGAGATTCTGCGGATCGGGAACCTCGTCCTTCGTCACCAGCCACGGACCGGTCGGGCCGAACGTGTCGTGACTCTTGCCCTTGGTCCACTGCCCGTGGCGCTCGATCTGGAAGTGGCGCTCGGACACGTCGTTGATGACACAATAGCCGGCGACATGATCGAG
>JAGREZ010000334.1:0-677 GCA_020446285.1 Geminicoccaceae bacterium | reverse complement strand
TCGACCTCCCAGTCGGTCTTGGGCGAGTTGCGCGGGATCTCGACATCGTCATTGGGACCGCAGATGGCGCTGGTGGCCTTCATGAAGATGATCGGCTCGGGCGGCACCGGCGAACCGGTCTCGGCGGCGTGGTCGGAATAGTTGAGGCCGATGCAGATGAACTTGCCGACCCCGGCCACGCACGCACCGAGGCGCGGATTGCCCGACACCTTCGGCAGCGACGACACATCGATCGCGGCGATCTTCTTCAGCCCCTCGGCGGTGATCGCGGCACCGTCGATATCGCCGACATGCCCGGAAAGATCGCGGATGGCGCCGTCAGCATCGAGGATGCCCGGCTTTTCCTGGCCCCTGGGGCCATAACGCAGCAGTTTCATGAGATGACTTCCTCCCGTTCGAGAACATTCCGCTCTGAAATATCCGTGGCCCGGTGAATGATCAATGGCCGTCGCATCATGCGGGCGTCCCGCAAGACGGCCAACCCCCGATGCAACCCCGTTCCGCCGCGCCTTTTCCACATGACGGGATGGAAACGGCGTCGAATTCCGGTTGCAAACGTCGTTCAGGAACCCTGGGGGCAGACGACCGCCTATGTCACCGACCTGAACGGCTTTCTCGTCGAGATCTGCTCGCCGGTCGGTTCCGGCGCGGTCTGATCAGCGGGAGAGATGGAGAAT
>JAGREZ010000333.1:6531-8763 GCA_020446285.1 Geminicoccaceae bacterium | reverse complement strand
GCCGGCGACGTGATCAGGGACGGTTCGATCGAGACCTTCGGCACGGATGTCATCGAACAGTCGATGAAGGTTCCCGTGCTCGTCGATTTCTGGGCGCCATGGTGTGGTCCCTGCAAGCAGCTCGGCCCCGTCCTCGAAAAGGTGGTGAAGGCGGCGAAGGGCAAGGTCCGGCTGGTCAAGATCAATATCGACGAGAACCCGGAGATTGCCCAGCAGCTCCGGATCCAGTCGGTGCCGACGGTCTATGCGTTCGTCGGCGGACAACCCGTGACCGGTTTCGCCGGCGCCCAGCCCGAAAGCCAGATCAAGGCGTTGATCGACAAGCTTGTCGGCAGCCAGGGCGGCGATGACGATGCCGCGAATGTGCTGGAGGCCGCGAATGCGGCGATGGAAGCCGGCGACATTCAGTCGGCTGCCGGACTCTTTTCGGCCATCATGCAGGAGGAACCGGAAAACGCCGAGGCCGTGGGCGGATTTGCGCGCTGTCTCATTTCGTCGGGACAGCTCGACGATGCCGGTGGCGTGCTCGATGGCGTGGTACCGGAGATTGCCGGTCATGCGGCGATCGCGGGTGCGAAGGCCGCCCTCGAACTTGCCCGCGAGGCCGGGGATCTCGGCGATCCGCGGGAGCTCGAGAGCCGGCTGGAGAAGGACGGCGACGATCACGAGGCCCGCTACCGGCTCGCCACCTCGATGTTCCTGCGTGGCCGGATCGAGGAGTCGATCGGGCAGCTGCTCGCCATCGTCAGGCGGGAGCGCGAATGGAACGAGGAAGCCGCCCGCAAGCAGCTCGTGCGCTTCTTCCAGGCGCTCGGACCGACCCACCCGCAGACGCTCAAGGGCCGGCGGATGCTGTCCTCGGTGCTCTTCTCGTAATGGGCAGATCGATCGGCAGCCTCCCGAGACGGTTCCCGATCTTCCCGCTGAGCGGGACGGTCCTGCTGCCGCGCGGGAACCTGCCTCTCAACATATTCGAGCCGCGTTATCTCGCCATGGTTCGCGACGCCATGCAGACGGATCAGGTCATCGGCATGATCCAGCCGCGCAATGACGACAGCGGCGACGCCGCGCCGGAGCTCTACCGCACGGGCTGTGTAGGCAAGGTCAGCAATTTTCAGGAAACCGATGACGGACGGTTCCTGATCACGCTTGCCGGGATCTGCCGCTTCGACATGGTCGAGGAACTGGACGTCGCGACGCCCTACCGCCAGATCGAGGCCGATTTCAGCCGCTGGACCGGCGATTTCGAGCCCGAGACGCCGCCGGACGTGATGCGGACGGCACTGCTCGAGGCGCTGAAGGTCTATTTCGACCAGCATGATATCGAGGCCGACTGGAACGCCGTACGCAATGCGCCGCTGATCGGCCTGATTACCTCGCTGGCGATGATCTGTCCGTTCGAGGCGTCGGAAAAGCAGGCCCTGCTCGAAGCGGAAACACTGGAACGACAGGCGCGGCTGCTGGTGGCAATGATGCAGATCGCGGTCGCCGAAGGCGAGGAAGGTCCGGCTGTCCTGCACTGAGTCCCTGCCGGCGCCATGCCGGAGCGCGAACGACCAAGGAAGAACGATATGAGCGAAAATCCGCCCGAGGGTGGCATCGACCCGAAACTTCTGGACATCCTTGTCTGCCCGATGACCAAGGGTCCGCTTCGCTATGATCGCGAGCGGCAGGAACTCGTGAGCGAACAGGCATCGCTCGCCTATCCCATTCGTGACGGCATTCCGATCATGCTCGTGGATGAAGCGCGTACCCTCGGCGATGAGGACGCAATTCCCGCGGAAGTCCGGCGTTGAATGCGGCATCCGTCCGGGCGACCGAGATCCGGGTGAGGCGCGCGGAGGGCATGCTCGAGATCGCGTTCGACGATGGCAGCCGCTTTACATATCCGGCCGAACTCCTGCGCGTCGAGAGCCCGTCGGCCGATGTCCAGGGGCACGGCCCGTCGCAGAAGGTGACACCGGCGGGCAAGCGGTCGGTGGCGATCACCGCCGTCGAGCCGGTCGGCAATTATGCCATCCGCATCACCTTCGACGACGGGCATTCGACCGGCATCTATTCATGGACCGACCTGCATGATCGCTTCGGTACGGGTCAGGAACAACTCTGGAACGACTATCTCCGACGCATCGCCGAACAGGGACTGGAACGATAGGTCGCTGCGGTCTCTGCGGGTCTTCGCTCCCTTCAGGAAGCCTTGCTGATCATGGGCTGTCTCTTCGTTCACACGGC
>JAGREZ010000333.1:0-6468 GCA_020446285.1 Geminicoccaceae bacterium | reverse complement strand
CTGCGCCGGGCGCGGTTCGATGCGGTCAGGCGGATCGCCGGGATCGCGAGCGCGCGTGGTGCGGCGGCGGTGCTCGTCGCCGGCGATTGTTTCGATTCCCCCTTTCCCGAGGAGGGTACGATCCTCAAGGCGGCCGATGCCATGTCGCCATTTGGCGGGCCATGGGTGCTCCTGCCCGGCAATCACGATCCGGCGGAGGCCGGACCACTCTGGGACAGGCTCGAACATGCCGCGAGGAACCTCGCCACGGCGAAGCTCGATCTGCGCATTGCCCGCAAGGGCGAACCGATCCGCATCGACGATGCGTCCCTTGAAATTCTCGCCGCACCGCTTCGCCACCGCCACGATCCGGTGGACCCGACCGCGTGGATGGCCACGAGCGAAAGGCGGCCGGGGCTGGTGCGCGTCGGCCTCGCTCATGGCAGTGTGCAGGGCTTCGGCGGCGATGGCGAGAGCACGTTCAACCGGATCGACCCGCGCCTGCCGGAGATGGCCGATCTCGACTATCTGGCGCTCGGCGACTGGCACGGCACGCTCGGGATCGGCCGGCGCTGCTGGTACAGCGGCACGCCCGAACCCGACCGGTTCCGCAGCAACGAACCGGGCCACGTTCTCGTCGTCGAGATCGACGAGCCGGGTGCGCTGCCCCGGATCGAGCGCGTGCCGACGGCCGAATGCCGCTGGATCGAGGAGACGCTGGAGCACAGCGGCGATGCCGGCGCCCTGATCGCCCGCGTCGAGGCGATCCTGTCCGGATCGACGCCCGCGGACCGGCTCCTTCTCGACCTGACGCTTGCCGGCGAGGTCGACATTGGCGGGCGGGCGCGGATCGAGGCGCGGATCGAGGAGTGGCGCGCGCGCCTGTGTCACCTGCGTGTCCATGACGGGCTGATCGACCGGCCGAGTGACGAGGACCTTCGCGAGCTTCGCCTCGAAGGGGTTGCACAGGCGGCAGCGAGCCGCCTTGCGGCGATGGCCGGAAACGGGGAGGAGGAAGACAGTGAAATCGCGCGTCTCGCCCTTCGTCGCCTCTATCTGATGCAACACCGGATCCGGGAGACCGGATGATGAGACTGCGCCGCATCGAACTGCGCTCCGTCGGCAAGCTCACGCCCGGCCTTCGCATCGACGGGCTGGCGGATGGTATCAATGTCATCGGCGGCGACAATGAGGAAGGCAAATCCACCCTTCTCTTCGCGCTTCGGTGCGCGTTCTTTCTCAACCACAGCTCGAATGGCGCGCTTCGCAAACAACTCGTTCCGGCGGGCACATCGCTTACGCCCGAGATCGACATCGACTTCGAGACCGGCGGCAGGAGCTACGCGCTCGCCAAGGCCTTCAGACGCGACGGGATCAGCCTGCAGACGCCCGCAGCCGCGCTCCGAGGCGCCGATGCCGAAAACGAGCTCGAGGCGCTTCTCGATTTCGGCGACGGGGGGCGGGCGAAGAGCCGGTTCGCGAGCGAGCATATGGGCCTGTCCGGTCTCTTCTGGATCGATCAGGGAACGGCCTTCGAACGGGCGCGTCCGGGCGAGAGCGACCAGAGAAGGCTCGCCGGACTGCTGGCCGCGGAAATGGACCATGTCGTGAGTGGCAGCGACGGCGACCGGCTCTTCGTCGAGGCCGAACGGCAGCATGGCGAATTCTGGTCGAAGAGCGGCCGGCCATTGTCGAACGGCAGGTTGAGCGAGGCGGAGCAACGGTACGACCAGCTCGAGGAGACCTGTCTCGACCTTCAGGGCCGGCTCGAACGTCTGGAGGGGAAGCTCGACAGGCTTCGCCGCGCGCGGGCGGAGCGGGAACGAACCCTCGGCGAAAACCGCGAATCCCGCGATGGCGAGAAGCTGCACGCCGTTCGCGAGCGAATCGAAAAGGCGCGGGAACGGCGCAATGAGCTGGCACTTCTCCGGCAGACGCTCCGTGTTGCCGATAACGATGTCCGCACACTGGAGGAACGAAGGCAGCGTCGCGCGCAGCAACGTGAACTGGTGCAGGAGCTGCTCGATGATCGCGAACGGCTCGAGGGAGAGCGCATCGACCTCGGGCGCAAGGCATGCGCCATCGAGGAGGCCTTTGCCGGCGACGAAGGGCTTTACCGGAAATTGCGCGAGGGGCTCGGCATGAAGAAGCGCCGGCTTCGCGCCATCGAGGCGAATGAGCGGCGCCAGCGCGACATGGCCAGTCTCGACAGTCTGCGCCGGCAGCGCGACGGGATCGCCCTGCTGAACCAGCGCCTTGTCGAACTCGACGGGGAACGTCGCGACCACAGAATCGAAGACAAGGATGTCGCGGACCTGCGCAATGCGGAAAGCGAGGCGTCGACGGCCCGCGCCGCCCTCGATGTCGTCGCGACCCGGCTGGTGTTCGAACCGGACGCGGACCAGCGGATCATCGCCGGCGAGGGTGAGGAAAAACCGCCGCGGCAGCCCGTCGAGCTCCTGCATCCGGCGAGTTTCATGCTGGAGGGGTTCGGCCGTCTCCATGTCACTCCGGGCAGCGAGGGGCTCGGCGAACGCGAGCGCCGATGGCGGAAACTCGATGCGATATTGCGCGAGCGGCTCGATGCACTGGGTGTCGCGTCAGTGGAGGAAGCCCACGAACAGGCTCTGCGCAGGCAACGGATCGAAGCGGAAATCGACCGTATCCACACCGAACGCCGCGCACGACTGGGCGATTTCACGGTCGAAACGCTCGAACGCGAGATCGCCGGCCTTCAGGCCGCCCTCGACGATGCGGACCCTGCCGGGATCGAGCGGACGTCGCATGGAGAGGAGAACGATCCGGAACGTCTTCGCGTGGAGATCGCCGCCGGCGAGGAGGAACTGGAGACATGCGAGGAGCGCCTGCGCGGCCGCGAGCAGGAACGCCACTCGGCGCGCGAGGCGCTTGCCGTCTGCGAGGCCAAGTCGGGCGATCTCGGGACACGGCTGGAACGGGAAACGGAACGGCTGAACGACGAACTGTCGGCCATGCCGGATGCGGATCTGGACACATCGCTCGGCGAGGCATGCGAGCGCCGCGACGGCACCGCCTCGGAACATGCGCGGCTCGAACTGGCCCTGCGCGACGAGGATCCGTCGCTGCTCGAAGAGGAAGCGGCACACCTCGAACGGCGGATCGAGGAACTTGCCGGCGACCGCCGGCAGCGTGAACGCCTCATCGAGCAACTGGCGACCGAAATCCGCATCGAGGGCGGCGAAGGCATCGGCGAGCGGCATGACAATGCGCGGGCCGAACGCGACGCCGCCGAACGCGAACGCGACCGGGTCAGGCGCGAGGCCGAGGCCGCGAAGCTGCTGTATCGCATTCTCGATGAGGAACGCAGGCGCTCGCGCGACATGCTGACCGAGCCCGTGCGGACCCGCCTCGAACGCCAGCTGCCTTTCGTCATTCCCGGAGCAGGGGCATTCTTCGACGCGGATGATTTCAGCCTGAGCGAGATCAGACGGAGCGAGCAGCCGGAGGCATTCGAAACGCTCAGCATCGGCACGCGCGAGCAATTGTCCATCATGGTGCGCCTCGCACTGGCCGAACTGCTGCTCGAACAGGACGGCGAGGCGCCGCCCGTCATCCTCGACGATGCACTCGTCTATGCCGACGAGGAACGCTTCGACAGGATGAAGACCCTGCTCGCCCGCGCCGGCCGTTCCCTGCAGATCCTCATCCTCACCTGCCGCCCCCGCGATTATGCCGGCCTCGGCAAATCCTACAGGCTGGAAGACTGTCTGCTCGGTTGAGGCGTGCCGATCGGCGCGCCCACCGGCCCGAGGCTGGCGAGGATCCTCGAGCGGAACTCGCGGCGATAGACGATGACCAGCACCCACACCGTCGACAGGACGAACAGCCAGGGCTGGATGAACCAGGCCAGCGCCGCGAGACCGAAATAGAAGGCGCGCATGGCGCGGTTGAAATGGTCGGCGGCACGGGTCGAGACCAGCGCCATCCTGTCGGCGCATCCCCGGCTTTCCTCGCTGTCGCCCTCCGGCGTGGCGCCGATGAGGATCGCGACATAGTTGAACTGCCGAAGCGACCATGTGAACTTGAAGAATGCGTAGACGAAGGTGACGACCAGCACCGTCATCTGGCAGTCGAACAGCAGCTTGCTCGGAACGGCGGCGAACGGGATCTCGGCGATGACACTGCGCGCCTTCTCCGCCGCGCCGAAGGCCGCGACCAGACCGCCGATGATGAAGATGTTGGCGGATGCGAAGAAACGGACATTCGCCACCAGCAGGTTGACGACCTGCACATCGACCATGCGATTGTCGCGCAACAGCATCTGCCGCGCCCATGCCTCGCGATATTCGTGCATCCGCCGCATGAGCGAAGCCTTGCCCAACCCCGGAAAATCGGCAAAAAGCCCGTAACCGATCCAGGACATGGTATAGAAGGCGAAGGCGAACATATCCGCGGGTGTGATCTCTGCGAGCATCGTCCCCATCTTCCGTGGGTCGGGCGTGGGTCGGGTCAGCGCGTTACGGCGCATGAGTCGAAAGGACGCGTTCCGGCGCATGGATCGAAAAGGCGCTTTTCACCGCCGCCGGACCTCATTTCACCGCCGTCGCGCACACCTTGTAGATAACCGATTGACCGGAAACCTGAAAGCCATGAAGCCCGTTACGAAACGACCTGTCATCGGTATCACCCTCGACGCCGAACCTCCCGGCGGATACTCGAAGTTTCCCTGGTACGCCCTGCGCGAGAATTACAGCGACAGCATCCGCGCGGCCGGAGGACTGCCGCTTGCCCTTCCGCACGAGCCCGAACTGGCGGCGGACTATCTCGACCTGATCGACGCGCTCGTCATCACCGGCGGCGCGTTCGACGTCGACCCCTCGCTCTATGGCGAGACCACCGCCCATCCCAGCGTCAGCCTGAAGGAGCGCCGCACCCGCTTCGAATGGAACGTGACCCGCGGCGCCTTCGAGCGGAACATGCCGCTGCTCGGCATCTGCGGCGGACAGCAGCTTCTCAATGTCGTGCTGGGCGGAACGCTGATCCAGCACATACCGGACGCCATCGGCAATGCGCTCGCCCATGAGCAGCCCAATCCACGCGACGAGCCGGGGCATGATGTCACCATCGAGGAAGGCACGCTGCTCCATCGCATCACGGGAACGACGCGGCTCGCCGTCAACAGCGCCCATCATCAGGCGGTCCGCGCCGCCGGCCCGGATTGCATCGTCAGCGCCGTCGCCGACGATGGCGTGATCGAGGCGATCGAGCATCGCGAACACCCCTTCTGTCTCGGCGTCCAGTGGCATCCCGAATTTCTCATCACCGACGGCGACCGGTCCATCCTCGCGGCGCTGATCGGGGCGGCACGCCGATGAGCGGGCGAAAACCGGAACGACGGAACGCCCCGCACGAGGCCGGCGCACATGCGGGGGAACGGGTCGCCAAGCGCATTGCCCGCGCCGGGCTCTGCTCGCGCCGGCAGGCGGAAATACTGGTCAATGAGGGGCGGGTCACCGTCGACGGCAGGACCATCGACAGTCCGGCCCTGAACGTCACCGGCACACAGGTCGTCGCGGTCGATGGCGAGCCGCTGAAGGCACCGGAACATGTCCGCCTGTTTCGCCTGCACAAGCCCAATGGCGTGGTCAGCACCGCCCGCGATCCCGAAGGCCGCCGCACGGTGTTCGACCTCCTGCCCGAGGGATTGCCACGGCTGATGACCATCGGCCGCCTCGACATCAATTCCGAGGGGCTCCTGCTGCTGACCAATGATGGCGAGCTCAAGCGCCGCCTCGAACTGCCCTCGACCGGATGGCTCCGCCGCTACCGCGTCCGTGTCTATGGCGATATCGACGAGGCCGCGCTGAAGGACCTCGAGAACGGCATCGAGGTCGAGGGCGTGCGCTACGGTTCGATCCTCGCCCGCATGGACCGGCGCCAGGGCGCGAATGCCTGGCTTTCGATGGGATTGCGCGAGGGCAGGAACCGCGAGATCCGCCGTGTGCTCGATCATCTCGGCCTGCAGGTGAGCCGTCTCCTGCGCATCGCCTACGGCCCCTTCCAGCTCGGCGCGCTCGAGGCGCGCGGCGTCGACGAGCTGACGGGCAAGGTCGTGCGCGAACAACTCGGCCGGAAGCTTCTCGACGGGCTGATCGAACCGCCGCGCTCGCAAATGCCGAGGGTTCGCTCGAAAGCGAAAGACGATCCGCCGCAGGAAAGCCGGCCCGACGGCGATCGGCCAACGGAATGACGGCTCCGCGCATCGTCGCCGGCCGGTTTCGCGGGAGGCGCATCATCGTCCCGGATCATGGCGGCGTTCGTCCGACCGCCTCGCGCATGCGCGAGGCATTGTTCAGCCGGCTGGCGCCGGTCATCGACGGAGCCCGCTTCCTCGACCTCTTCGCCGGAAGCGGCGCCATCGGCATCGAGGCCCTGTCGCGTGGCGCATCCGCCGCACTGTTCGTGGAACGGGACAGGGCGTCGGTCGCCGCCATCCGCCGCAATCTCGAA
>JAGREZ010000332.1:6059-8782 GCA_020446285.1 Geminicoccaceae bacterium | reverse complement strand
GCGGAAAAGCATGCCCGGTACCAGCCATGCCCGCGATCGTAACGGCTGGAGAAGAAATCGAGTTCCTTTTCCGGCGGGACGAAGACTTCGGGATGATCGCCAAGCACGTCGGCAATCCAGGTGGTGGCGCATTTCTGCGCGCCTATCCCTATGAAATCCGGGCAGAACAGCGGCTCAGGCATAGCCGGCGCGCCTGAGCGTTTCGCCGGCGATCTTCTCGAAGCGCCGCTTCTTGTCCTGCGGCCAGTCCTTCCATCGTCCGACGGGTGAAAAGTCACGGCCACGCTCGACGGGTTGCCAGCGTCCGTCATCCTCGCGTTTGTCGGTGCTGGAGCCGAAGACCGGGAGTTCGGCGAGCCTGTCGAACGGATAGGCCAGCGGATCCAGCCCGAGTTCGCCGAGGATCCGTGCCATCGTTGCGGCCGGATCACGGACGAGATCCTCGTAGCGCACGAGCGTCAGGGCGTGGGGGGAGTCACCGGCGAGGCGAAGGACCGCATCGGTTGCCTGTCGCCATTCTTGCGCAAGCTGGCGAAAGGACTTGCCGAAGAGACCGCCACGGAATGTCGCCTCGCTCGATGCCGCGATGTCCCGCCCGTCGCGTATGCAGACGATGAGGCGATCGTCGGGAAAGATCGCCCCGAAGAGCGAAAGCCCGCGCACATGTGGACTCTTGAAGAGCAATTGCCCGTCGGGATGCCGCGTTTCAAGCGAGCGCAGCCAGCCCGAGGCGACCCAGGCGAGTGGTGCCAGCGGTGGCAATCGATCCTCGTTGGCCGGAAAGAGTGAGAGGATCTCATTGCGGAATGCGCGGGCGCCGGGTGCTGCATGCAGCAGCGGGAATTCCCAGATCCGCTCGGGGAAGGCGGTGACGGCCGGATGCAGCGACAGGGCGTTCGCGACGAAATTCGTCCCGGAACGGGGCTGCACGCCATGCACGAAGATCGCCGGCCGTGCCGTTTCGCCGCGGATCTCGCGGGAAAGGCGCTGCAATTCGGCCTGTTCGCCAGCGTCGATGGTCGGCAGATAGTCGTTCTCGCTCCAGAAAGGCAGGCCGACGAGCCGGCGGGCGATCCTGCCGGCTTCGCAAACGCGCAGGTGCGAGAGGGCGAGCCTCGTTCGCGGATCGCTGGACCAGGGAAGGGACACCCGGATCAGTCCCGGTAATAGTGGCCGTAACCGGCGTCGCTGTAGCTCAGGTCGTAACCCTTCGAGCGCCGGCGGTCGACTTGCGAGAGCGCGCCGAAGACCGGCGTTCCGCCCTTGCGTATGAGCATTCGCACACCGGCGGCGCTCGTGCTTCGCTGGGTCGAGCCCCAGCGGCAGAGGAACAGGGTGCTGTCGACGAGATCGGTGAGCACCTGCGCATCGGGCAGCGGCACGACCGGCGGCGAATCGAGGATGATGAGATCGTGCGTGGTGCCAAGCCAGGTCAGAAGTTGCCGGAGTTTGGGCGATTGCAACAGGAAGAGGGAGTTCTCGGACTGCCCTCCGGCCGCGATGAATGTCATGCCCGAGGCGGAGTCCCGCTGCACGATCTCGTATTCCGCCGCACGACCCTCGATCAGCTGGGTGAGCCCCACATTCGGCAGACATTTCAGCATCGCCGCAAGACTGGGGCGGCGAAGATCGCATTCGACCAGCGCCACCGAATGACCGGCGCGCTGCATGAGACGGCCCATGGCGGCGGCGGTGGAGCTCTTTCCCTCGCCCGGAATGGCCGATGTCACCAGTATGGAGGTCGAGCCCTCGGAGGATGCCGTCACGCCCATGCCGGTCATGAGATTGCGGATGGCTTCGGCATAGGCCGATGTCGGCCGTTCGAGGACATATTCCGCCGGCGCCTGCTGGCGGAACCCCGATGAGAGGCGCGGCAGCGAGGCGACGACGGGAACCTGAAGGACCTGTTCGGCCATGGACGCGCTGCGCACGGTCCGGTCCATCGCCTCGCGCGTGAAGGCGATGACGATGCCGACGAGACCCGATACGAACAGGCCACCGAGAAGAATGAGCTTGCGGCTCGGCGGGTCCGGATAGTCGGGTGCGACCGCGGCGGAGATGACCCGCGCATCGGCGCGAATGATCGACTGCTGTTCCAGCGTCTCCTTGTATCGGGTGAGATAGTTGTCGAGCAGGTTCTGCATGGTCGCGATCTCGCTCTCGAGCGCCGCGACGGTGGTCCGCTGGCTGCCGAGCTCACGACCGCGTTCGCTCTGCTGGTCGAGGGTCTGTCCGAGCTGTGCCTCCTCCGAACTGGCGGCGGCGAGAGCCGTGCGCCTCGATGCGATTTCCTTTTCCGCCTCGCGGGTAATGTCCGAAAGTGCCCGGTCGAGCTGCGCCTCGGCATCCAGACGCAACGGATGCTTGGGACCATAGACCTGATTGAGCTCTGCCAGACGCTGGTTGGCGTTGTTCACGTCCAGCCGCAATTGCGCGATGATCGGCGAGGACAGCATCGTCGCGGCCGCCTCGGGTCCGTTTTCCTCGAGCGCACGGCGAAGGGACGCCACCTCGGTCTGCAGGCGGATACGATTGGCGCGCGCTTCGAGAAGACGCTCGTTGATCAGCGTCTGTCCCTGATCGACCAGCGAAGCCGTGCCGCTGCCGAGATAGCCCGAAGCGCCGCGAAGCTTCTCGAACTCGGCGCGTTTGGATGAAAGCTCGCTCTCGAGCTCGCCGATCCGCGCGCTCAGCCAGCTGTTCGCGCCGGATGTGGCCGACCG
>JAGREZ010000332.1:176-5987 GCA_020446285.1 Geminicoccaceae bacterium | reverse complement strand
TCGGTGACCGAAATCGAGATGACCGACGTATTGCCGACCTGGCGCGCCGAAAGGTGGTCGTAGAGATAGGCGACGGCATCATCGAGCGTCTTGGCCGCCTGCGGCTCGCGTTCCGGAAGCCACTGTGCCCAGGCCTGCGGCAGACGCTCGTGGAGTTGCGGCAGGGCCAGTTCCCACCACCAGCGTTGCAGCCGTTCGATGACCTGTTCGTCACGACCCGCCGCGCGGCGTTCGAGAAGAAGCGGCAGATTGGCGCGCAATGCCGCAAGCTCCCGCACCGAGCGGGAGAGAATGACCTCGATTTCCGTCTCGATCACCTCGTCGGTCGGATCGAGGTCGCTCAGGACCGAGCTGGAATCGACCACCCTGGTCTGGCGGCTCTCCAGCATGACCCGCGTGCTGCTGCTGTATGTCGTTGGCCACAGCATTGCCGCGACGAAGGCGAGCATGCCGCCGATGAGCATGGTCGCGACGACCGTCCAGCGCCGTCGCCAGATCGCGCGAAGGATGTCGAACAGATCGACCTCGAGGACATTCTGCGTTGGCGCAGAAACGGGCGCCGGACGCGGCGTCGAGAGCTGACGCCCGTCATTCAGCGCGATTTCTCGCGATTCAATTGTTGCCATGCGCGTTTCCGTCCATGCCGCCACCCGAAGACCGGTCGACCCGGTGGTGGAATGCCAGCTCAACTTTACGGGAATCGTGATTGAACGACACCCGCCCACGTTCATCTTGTCTAGCAAGCGCAAGGACTTCTTGCACGGCGAAAGACGCCGTGAACGTTCCCGGATAGGTCATGAATGGCACCTTGAGGTATGCATGCGGGAATTCAATGAAAGAAGGTCATCTTCAGGGAGAATGTCGGGAGGATACTTCGACGACGGCATGATTCCGTCCGGCCTGTATGGCTATTCGTGCCGGTACGGAAAGATCTGGTCGTCCTTCGACCATGATTTCGAGCGGCATTCCGGGTGCGAGCACGGTGGCGTTGCGGCCATGCGGCCCGAGATAGGCGTAAGCGGTATCACTGTTGCGGACACGAACGGGAAGCGGTGCTGTATGGTCGAAGATGATGGCCGCTCCCGATGGCAGTTGGTCGACGCGGAGGATGGACGGGGTCTGCGCCGCGTCGGGCGCGCGAACGAGGAATCCCTGCGAGAGGATCCCCGCCGGGATGCAGAGGAAGACGATCGCTGTCGAGAGTGCGGCGGTCACGATGGTGCGGCGCATTCCCGCCCTTGCAAGCAGTGGCGATCCGTTGCCCTTGCCGAGCAGGCGCTGCCCGCCCTTGCGGATGCCCCGGCGTGCGGGCACCTCGAACAGGGTGTAGAAGAGGTTGGCGCAGGCAATGATGATGGCACCGGTCATGACGATGAAGGCAAGCGAGAGGAGCGGGCCGGCCTCGCTGATGGGAGATGTGCCCAGCGTCGCCCATGCGGCCCGGGTCAGTTCGATCAGCGGCCAGTGGATCAGATAGACGCCGAGGGAGATCTCGCCGAGCCTGTAGAGAAGGGGTTTTGCGAAGATCCGGTGGTTGCGCATGCGCCCGCCGAGTGCGCAGGCGACCAGTGCGATCATGAGCAGGAATACGAGCAGTCTCGGAATGCCGAGATGCAGTCCGGCGAGAAGCAGGGCGAGGACGATCGCGAGGCTTGCCGGACCAGACCATCGTTCGAGATGACCCGATCGGGCGATACGGAACAGTGCCAGACCACAGAGGAACATGGAGAGCGCCCGCATGATTATGAACGGACCCTTCATGTTCCAGAACCAGGTCGCTTCCGGTGCGACGAGAAAATAGCCCAGCGGCAGTTCGGCGCCCAGCGGATGCTGAAGGAAATGCGAGGTCGCGAGGCCGTACAGAAGGCCCGGTGCAAGCGGCAGGATGACGAGCATCGCGAGTGAAAGGCGAAGGGAAGCCCGCTTGAAGGCGAGAATGAGGAAAGGGGTCGCGAGATAGACCGCGAACTCGGCCGAGAGGGACCAGGAGGGGGGATTCAGCCAGGCCCAGTCGAACCAGCCCGAAAGCCCGAAGAACTCGGCAAGAAAACTCGCGGTCAGGCCGCCCGAACTCGCGATGACGGTTCCCGCCTGCTGCGATGCGAGACTTGCCAGAAGGGCGAGAACGGAAGCGATCGCCAGCATCGGCCAGATGCGTGCGACCCGGGCGATGAGGAACACGGCGCAGTCGCGGGCGCTGACCGAAGCCTCGAACATGTGGCCATAGACCGCCGCCATGACCACGCCGCTCAGGATGAAGAAGAGATCCACGGCGTAGAACATGTTGGCGATCAGATCGGTATATGCACGAACGGGCAGGCCCGGCGTCGCCTCGCTCAGATGCAGGGCGACGACGCCGAGCGCGGCTATACCCCGCAGCGCGTGCAAGCTCGCGATGTGACCAACTTTTGCGTTCCTCATGCGGCGTACCATAGGTAAGAAGCCTCCCGCTCGATAGCGCCGGCGGAGCCCAAATCGCATTCGGTTATGCATGTTTTCGCGAATGTCGCCGTTTGGCCGCAGGACATAGGTGAAACTGCGCATGATGGCCGGCGGCGTTGGTCCTGCCCGTGCTTGGCGAGTCTCTCAGTGCCTGCCGTCGAGGTGGCGGATCCGCCGCATGTCGGGGAACAGGCGGGCCCAGAGAAGGGCGACGGACAGCGTGGCGATGCCGCCGAGCGATACGGCCGCGACCGTGCCGATCCATGCCGCCATGGCGCCGGCGCGAAACTCGCCGAGTTCGTTGGAAGCACCGACAAAGACCATGTTCACGGCATTGACCCGCCCGCGCAGGGCGTCGGGTGTCCAGATCTGGATCATGGTCTCGCGGATGTAGACGCTCACCATGTCACAACCGCCGACGAAGAGCAGCGCGAGGATGGAAATCCACGTCGTCGTCGATAGTCCGAAGATGGCGGTGGCGAGGCCGAACAGGCCGACAAAGACGAGCAGGATGATGCCGGCATGGTCGCGCAGGGGGTGAAAGGCCAGCCAGAACCCGACGAGTATGGCGCCGACACCCGGTGCCGCGCGCAGGAGGCCAAGACCCCAGGGGCCAAGGTCGAGAATGTCGCGGGCATAGACGGGCATGAGGGCGACGGCGCCGCCAAGCAGCACGGCGAAGAGATCGAGGGAAATGGCGCCGAGCACCACCGGTTCCCGCCAGATATAGCTGAACCCGGCGAGAATGGTCTGCAGTGCGACGGGTTCCGTGGTCATCCTTCGCGCCGGCCGGGGAATGAAGGTGACGAGCAGGCCGGCGGCGATGAAGAAGAAGACGGCGATGGAATAGGCGGTCGTCGCCGAAAGGCCGTAGAGCAGGCCGCCGGCAACCGGCCCGGCGATGGTCGCGATCTGCCTTGCGGTGGTGCTGAGCGCGATGGCGTTGGCGAGATGTCCGGCCGGGACGAGATTGGCAACCAGCGAGGATGAAGCCGGATTGAAGAAGGCCCGGGAGATCCCGAATGCCGCGAGCACGAGGAAGATCGGCCAGACATGATCGATCCCCGTCCAGGCGAACCAGAGGAGAAGGATGGCGCAGCTTCCCTCGCCGAGAAGGGCCGCGGCCATGATCGTGCGCCGGCCGAACCGGTCGGCGGCGGCGCCGGTGACCAGCACGAGAAGAAAGGCGGGTGTGAACTGGATGAGGCCGACCAGCCCGAGATCGAACGGGTCGCGGGTGATGTCATAGACCTGCCATGCAACCGAGACACTGGAGATCTGGACGGCAAAACTCGCCAGCAGGCTGGAGAGCCAGTAGAATGTGAAACCCGCATGGCGGAAGGCGGGCCAGCGTCCTCCCGTCATGATGATGGTCCCCGCCTCGCTGCTGCAAACGCCCACGGGCCGCGTTGGCGCTTTTCGCCCGCATATAGGTTCGTCGTTGTTCCGTTCAGTCGGTCAGTGCCTCGCAGGCCCTGACGATCCGGTTTCCGGCCTCCTCGAGAGCCGTCGTCGAGGTTGCGTAGGAGATGCGGAAATAGGGATCGAGGCCGAAGGCCGAACCATGCACGACGGCGACGCCGGCCTTTTCCAGGAGATAGCGGGCAAAGGTCTCGCTGTTGTCGATCACGTCCCCGTCCGGCGTCCGCTTGCCGATGGTGCCGGCACAGCTCGGATAGACATAGAACGCGCCCTCGGGCGTGTGGCAGCGGAGGCCCGGTGCGCTGTTCAGCTGGCGGACGATGAGATCGCGCCTCTCCTTGAACACGGCATTGCGCTCGGCGAGAAACCCGTGGTCGCCATTGAGGGCGGCGACCGAGGCGGCCTGGCTGATCGAGCACGGATTGCTCGTGCTCTGCGACTGAACCTTGGCCATGGCCCGGATCAGCGCCTTGGGGCCGGCGGCATAGCCGATGCGCCAGCCGGTCATGGCGTAGGCCTTGGAAACACCGTTGACCGTCAGCGTGCGCTCCTTGAGCTCGGGTGCTACCTGGGCGATGGTGGTGAATTCGAAACCGTCATAGACGAGATGCTCGTACATGTCGTCGGTCATGACATGCACGTCGGGATGGCCGGCGAGTATGGCGGCGATCGCGCGGAGCTCGTCGGCCGTGTAGGCCGAACCGGTGGGATTGCTCGGTGAATTGAGGATGAGCCACTTGGTCTTCGGCGTGATCGCCTTTTCCAGATGCTCGGGCAGGAGCTTGAACCCGGCCTGGGCGGGGCAGTCGATCGCAACGGGCCTGCCGCCGGCGAGCAGCGTCATGTCGGGGTAGGACACCCAGAAGGGTGCCGGCACGATCACCTCGTCACCGGGATTGAGGGTTGCCATCAGGGCATTGTAGAGCACCTGCTTGCCGCCGGTGCCGACGGTGACTTCGGACGGCCTGTAGTCGAGCGCATTGTCACGCCTGAACTTGGCGACGATGGCTTCCTTGAGCGCCGGTGTGCCGTCGACGGCGGTGTATTTCGTGTCGCCGGCGCGAATGGCCTCGATGGCCGCTTCCTTGATGTGATCGGGGGTATCGAAATCCGGTTCGCCGGCGCCGAGCCCGATGATGTCGCGGCCCTGGGCCTTGAGCTCGCGGGCGAGATTGGTGACGGCGATGGTCGGTGACGGCTTGATGCGGCCAAGCGATTCGGCAAGGAGCGACATGAACGGACATCCCGAGATGCGACAGGAAGACGGGCGGATCGAGGCCCGACCCGGCTTTCTGAGAACCACGGCCCGCATGACCCGTCAAGCCTCATCGCCGGACCATGCTCCGCTGGATCCGCGACCGTGCAGACCAGCGGCATTGCGGGAGAGGGAGCATGCCGGCGTCAGCCGGGCAGCGGGCCCGCCTTGCCGTCGAGGTCGCGGTCGAGACGCGAAATGCGTGTGTACAGGCTGTGCGAGCGTTGACTGAGACCGTGGAACCGGCTCGGGGCCGTCGAGGGAAGGTCACCCTCGACATCGCAGATGCCCGTGCCGCCGAGGCGATAGGCGTCGTCGAGGCTCTCCTCGTGGCTGATCTCGCCCGCGAGCACCGCCCGGCGCGACAGCAGCCATGCCACACTGAAGCTCACCCGCGAGGTGATCCGGCTGATCTCCGCCGATTCACGGAGCCTGTCGACGGCATTCACGGCATTCACATCCTGCGGGATGCGTTCGGAAATATAGTCGCGGACGGCTTCGGCAAGCTCGACGGCCTCGTCAAGCAACATATCGAGCAGCGATCGGCGACGGGATGGTCCGTGGCTGCCGAGGGGTACGACCGACATGGGGTTCCGCTCCAGGCTTGTTGCCGGAGTTTGTTGATTTTCCTGCACAAAGTCAAACCGATGAGGCGTAACATGATAGGGAATGAAAGACAACGGGTCGGTCGG
>JAGREZ010000332.1:0-141 GCA_020446285.1 Geminicoccaceae bacterium | reverse complement strand
AGCGATCGCAGACAAGGCGGGTGCGACGGTTGAGCGGCGGGGCCGGGACCGCTTCACCGGCAATGGTTCAGAATCCCGGACGATAGATCTTCGGCAGGGATGTGGCCGGCGCCAGTGCGTCGAGGCCGTGCAGGGCGATGA
>JAGREZ010000331.1:18462-24709 GCA_020446285.1 Geminicoccaceae bacterium | reverse complement strand
CTTGTCAATTCTCAACAGAACCTAGTGCATCGATCCAGACGGATCATGCTGATCTGTCTGGAAAAATGATGCAAAAACAAGGAACTACTGCTCGGGCGCATTCACTTCGTTCATTCACCCGGGCGGTCAGGTTCTGGTTTCGATCCGGATCGTGCCGATCTCGCCAAGTTCCTCGCCGGTCTGGACCTCGATCAGTCTGAGCGGGCCATGTCCCGCATTGGCAAGGCGGTGGGGGACGTTGCGGCCGACGGACATGCTCTCGGCAGGTCCGAGCTCGACCGTCCGGCCATCCAGTTCGGTGCGCGCGCATCCCTCGACGATCGTCCAGTTTTCCGTTCGTCCTGGATGCCGTTGCAGGTCCAGTGACGCGCCGTCGTCGATCAGCACCTCGCGGACCATGACGCCCGGTGCCCGCTGGAGAACGACGAAACTGCCCCAAGGGCGCATTTCCCGCGCATGGACGTCCACCTGCGAGCGGTTGTCTTTCGCCAGTCTGCCAACCACGGCCTTGACCGCTTCGCTGTTGGCCTTGTCGGCGATCAGTATGGCGTCCGCCGTCTCGATCACGGCAAGATCGCTCACGCCCGCAAGCGCGACGAGGCGATGCTCGGACTTGACCAGATTGTTGTTGCCGTTCTCGATGATGGCATCGCCGGCAATGACATTGTTGCGATCGTCCTTGTCCATGATTTCCCAGAGTGCCTGCCACGAACCCACGTCCGACCAGCGCGGATCGCAGGGAACGACGAGAACCCGCTGCGAACGCTCCATCACCGCCTTGTCGACGGGCATGGAGGGAATGTCCCGAAAGAGCCCGAGCGGGATCTCGCCCGCGGCCTTCTTCCCGGCCTCGTAGGCGGTGGCCGCCCGCGAGGCGATTTCCGGCTC
This sequence comes from Geminicoccaceae bacterium, assembly GCA_020446285.1. Lineage (GTDB taxonomy): Bacteria > Pseudomonadota > Alphaproteobacteria > Geminicoccales > Geminicoccaceae > JAGREO01. The sequence continues at coordinate 23,821 of JAGREZ010000331.1, read as the reverse complement.
GAACGCTTCGAGTTCGTCGATGAGCGTGCGTGCGCCCATGAGGAACATGCCGCTGTTCCAGTAATGGCCGCCTTCGGCCAGCATTCGTTCGGCTTCCGCGAGCGGCGGCTTCTCGACGAACCGCTTCACCACCCGGACCCCCGGCGCGCCGTCGACGGATTCGCCCGCCGCGATGTAGCCGAAGCCGGTATCGGGCCGTGAAGGGGTGATGCCGAAGGTGATGATCCGTCCGGCGGCGGCGAAGGGCAATCCGGCATCGACGGCCTCGAACAGGCGTTCAGGCGCGAGGATGAGATGATCCGAGGGACAGACGAACAGGATCGCATCCTCGCCGAACGCCGACAGCGCCTCGAATGCGGCGAGTGCCACGGCTGCAGCAGTGTTGCGCGGTGTCGGCTCCAGCTGGATATGACCGGTCGCTGCGGCATCGAGGGCATTGAGCTGGCGACGTACGAGGGTCGCCTGTCCGGCGGCGGAGACGACGACGAGACGTTCGGGGGCTGCAAGCGAACGGAGCCGCAGGGCGGTCTGCTGCAGCATCGACCCGGTGCCGGTGAGTTCGGTCAGGTGCTTGGGAAAGGCCGAGCGGCTGACCGGCCACAGACGGGTGCCGGAGCCACCGGCGAGAATGACCGGCACGAGCGGATTTCGAAGGGAGGAACTGTCTCGCATTGACGTCTTTCGGAAAACGGGTGAGTGCGATTGCTTGACGATGAGACCGGTCGGCAGGGTCCGCGCTGGCGGCGTGCCGTCAACACGCTGTTAAGTTGCGGTTAATTCCATGGTGATACCGTTTCATGACCACGCGAAGAAATTCACGGCTGTAGAGAGTGACCGTATTATGCACTGGAGTTTCGACTTCGACCACAGTCTGAAGGTTGCGGAGACTGTCTTCGAATACCTCAGGAAGCGGAAAATTTCCCTGACGCCGCAGAACTATATCGTCTGGTATTCGCATTTTGCAGGTTCGAACCCGGCGCTGAGCAGGCTGATAAGGCAGCTCGAGGCGAGCGAGGATGATTTCGGCGAGAGGCGTTGCGCCGAGGTTTACGAACGCTTCTTCGGTGCCGAGGATCACGCGCGGCAGGTGTCGCAGTCGGCGATCCGGATTCAGGGCATTGTCGAGGCGATCGGCGAGCGTGTCTCGGAAACCAGCGATGGCGCCGTGGAGTTTCGCCACGCGCTCGACTCGGCGTCGACGGTCATGGGAGAGGGTGGGGACAATGGCCGGTTGCTCGAACTGGTCGTCGATCTGCAGGAGCGCACCGCCCGCATGCAGGATCAGGCGACCTTCCTGCACGAACATCTGGACAGGAGCAGCCAGGAGATCGAGACGCTTCGCAACGATCTCGTCTCGATGCGCCGCGCCGCCTATGCCGACCAGCTCACAGGGCTCGGCAATCGCAAATTGTTCGACGAGGTGATCCGCAAGGAGATGGCAGCGGCGTCCGAAAGCGGATCGGAACTGGTATTGCTCGTTGCCGATATCGATCATTTCAAATCGTTCAACGACCTGCACGGCCACCAGGTAGGCGATGTCGTTCTCCGGCTGGTGGCAGGCAAGCTGAAGGCGACAGTCAAGGGCCGCGACACCGTCGCCCGTTATGGCGGTGAGGAGTTCGCCGTCATCCTTCCCGGCACCCGTATCGAGGACGCCCGTGCACTGGCCGAGCGGATCCGCAAGGATATCGGCACGAGCCGGATCGTTCTGCGGCGCTCGGAACGCGATCTCGGCGTTATCACCCTGTCCATCGGCATTGCCCGTTTCAGGGCTGCCGATTCGGTCGCCAGTTTCTTCGAGCGTGCCGACAATGCGCTCTATCGGGCAAAGGAAAAGGGGCGCAACCGGGTCATGGTGGAAACACCCGAGGTCGCCGGTCTCACGCCGGTTGCATCGGCAGTTTAAGAGCACGGCTGTCGGCGGTTCTTCAACCTGTCGACCTGACGCAAGCGGGTACGCTCCGGGGAAAGGGTTGGTTCGAATCTGAAGGACTCGTAAACTCGAAGGCATGGTTTCGACCGCAAAGGTCCGCCAGGGAGCGCTGTCATGCCATTTCGTGTTCCTGCCGCCCTGCCGATGCTGGCAATCTCGTGGATCGCATTCGTCTCTCCTCTCGTGCCCGGATCGGGTGGTATTCCCGCGATCGCGCAGGAGGGTGACGGTGAAGCCGTCACGGATGGGTCCATCGACGCGATCGAGGCGCTTGTCGCGCGCATGCAGGAACAGGTCGAGGCGATGTCGGTGGCAACGGCCGGGCGCGACGAGGCGCTGCGCTACCTCGAGGAACAGATCGATCGGGCAGCGGGACGCATCGAGGGAACGGGGGAGAGCGTCGAGGCCGCGCGGCAGCGGGCCGCCGAGCTCGATGTCAGGCTTGGCGATGTCGATGCCGAACGGGCCCGGCTCAGCGGCGAGGTCGACAGGCGCACCGGCCTGATCGCCCGGCTCGAGAGGCAGGTGGGCGAGCTGAGCGATCGTCTTGCGGGCGAACTGGCCGAGCGCACCCGGCTCGAACAGCAGCTCGAGGCGGAGCGGGTCGCGCGGCGGGGAACCGAGTCCCTGTTGTCGCAGACGAGCCGCGAGGTTGCGGATGAACGGCGCGAACTCGACCGGGTGCGCGTCGAGCGGGATGCGGCGATCGGCCGGGCGAAGGAGGAAGTAACAGGTCTTCGCGGCCAGCTCGAACGGTTAAGCGCACAGCTTGCGTCCGTCAGCGGCCTTCTGGAACAGTCGGATGAGACCGTTCGTTTCCAGCAGGGCCGCATTTCCGATCTCGGCGCAAGGCTGAACGAGGCATTGCAGGCCCAGGTGGAGGAGCTTTCGGCCTATCGTTCGGAATTCTTCGGCAAGCTTCGCGAGGCGCTCGGCAATCGCCCGGAGTTCCGTGTCGTCGGTGACCGGTTCGTCTTCCAGTCGGAGGTGCTGTTCGCCTCCGGTTCGGCGCGGATCGATCCGAGCGGCGAGGTGGAGTTGCGCCGTCTTGCCGAAACGTTGGGCGAGGTGGCGGACACCATACCCGCCGATCTCGCGTGGATCCTTCGCGTCGACGGACATACGGACCGGGTGCCCGTCGGCGCCTCGAGCAGCTTTTCGTCCAACTGGGACCTGTCGACCGCACGGGCCATTTCCGTGGTGCAATTCCTCGTTCGCGCCGGTATCGATCCGGTACGGCTCGCGGCGACGGGCTTCGGCGAGTTCCAGCCGCTCGATCCGCGCGACGACGAGATAGCCTACCGGCGCAACCGGCGGATCGAATTCAAGCTCACTTCGGGATGAAATGCGAACAATGCAGAGAAAACGGATCATCGTGGACTGCGACCCCGGGCAGGATGATGCGATCGCCCTGCTCATGGCCCTTGGCGCACCGCAGCGGATCGACGTTCTCGCCGTGACCTGTGTCGCCGGCAATGTGCCGCTCCGGCTCACCGAGTGGAACGCCCGGCGGGTGGTGGAACTCGCGGGCCGCGAAGACGTGCCGGTCCATGCCGGTTGCGGGCGGCCCCTGCTGCGGTCGCTAAGGACGGCCGAACATGTCCACGGCGAAACCGGTCTCGACGGTTCCGGCCTGCCCGACCCGCAAATGCCGCTTGCCGGGACGCACGCCGTGGATGCCATTCTCGCCATGTTGGCGGCCGAACCGGAGGGCAGCGTCACGCTCTGTCCGCTGGGACCGCTCACCAACATCGCCCTCGCCATGGTCAAGGATCCGGTCACCTTCGCGCGGGCGAAGGAGATCGTGCTCATGGGCGGGGCGATGGATCTCGGCAATGTGACGCCGGCCGCGGAATTCAATTTCCACGTCGATCCGCACGCCGCCCGGATCGTCTTCGAATTCGGCCTGCCGATCACGATGATGGGCCTCGATGTGACCCACAAGGTGCTCGTGACCGACCACCGCCTCGACGCCGTGCGCGCCATCGGCAACCGTCAGGCCCAGGCTGCGCACGGAATGCTCGAATTCTACAACCGTTTCGACCGCGACCGCGAACGGTATGGAAGCGATGGCGCACCGCTGCATGACCCCTGCGTCATCGCCTGGCTGCTCGATGCCTCGATCTTCTCCGGCCGCGACTGTCATGTTGGCATCGAGACGGATTCCGGGTCCTGCATGGGGCGTTCCGTTGTCGACTGGTGGCGATCCACGGACGTGCCGGCGAATGCGCATGTCGTTTCGGGTGTGGACGAGGATGCCTTCTTCGGGCTGCTGGAGGCCTCGCTTCGGGCTTTCCCGTGAGTTCCGGCGTCATGCCGACGGGACATCCGCGAGCATTCGGACGCGCATGCGATGGTCATGACCGGGCTGTCTTGAAACCAACATCGAACTCGTCTAGTTTCATCCCATGGAACGCGCAAATCTGGTAGAGGCCGCTCTCTCGAGAGGCCAGATCTTGAAGAGCCGGGTCCCGTGCCCGGCAAGACGGGCGGCATGATGTACGGGCCGGAGCGTCATGACGCGTCGCTCTCGGCCTTTCCGGCCCTCGTTCTGAATGCGGATTACCAGCCACTCAGCTATTTTCCGCTCTCGCTCTGGAACTGGCAGGAAACGGTCAAGGCGATCTTTCTCGATCGTGTGAACGTGGTCTCGCACTATGACCGGATGATCCACTCGCCCGGCCAGCAGTTCAGGCTGGCGAGCGTCGTGGCGCTCAAGGAGTACATACCGCAAAGCCGGCGACCGCCCTTTACCCGCTTCAACCTGTTCCTGCGCGACCGCTTCACCTGCCAGTATTGCCGGACGAGCTATCCGGCGCACGATCTCACCTTCGATCATCTCATCCCGCGCAGCCGGGGTGGGCGAACCTCCTGGTCGAACATCGTGACGGCATGCAATCGCTGCAATCTGCGCAAGGGCAGCCGGCTGCCGAAGGAATGCGGCATGCAGCCGATGGTTCTCCCGGAAATGCCCACGAGCTGGCAGCTCCAGCAGAACGGCCGGGCCTTTCCCCCGAACTATCTGCATGAGAGCTGGCGGGATTACCTCTACTGGGACAGCGAGCTCGAGGACTGAAGGTGCCCGGCACCGGTCCCCACCGTGCAATCGACCGATTGACAGGCGAAGGACGACACGCTCAGATCGTGTTCGAACGATGTGCGAGGGAAAGAGCGGTTGGAAAGCTGGCGGCAGCAGCCTTTGGTCTTCTTGGGGTTCGTGCTTCCCGCCGTTCTTTGGCTGACACTGTTCTTCCTCGTGCCGCTGGCCATGGTCTGGGTTCTGGGCTTCGGCGAGCGCAATGGTCCGGTCGAGATCGAGATCACCTGGACCTTCGCGAATTACATCAAGGCCATCGATCCGATCTATCTCTCGCTGTTCGCCAAGACGGTCATGATCGCGCTCGCGGCAACGGTGCTCTGCCTGAT
>JAGREZ010000331.1:13625-18400 GCA_020446285.1 Geminicoccaceae bacterium | reverse complement strand
CTCCTGATGCTCGTCATCCTGCCGTTCTGGACCAATCTCCTCATTCGCACCTATGCGCTCATCGCTGTCCTGCGCACGAAAGGCTATATGAATTACGGGCTCGAATATCTGTGGATGGCGGGCAAGTTCATTGCTGCACCGCTCGGTCTCGAAGGATTGTTCGGCGAACGCTTCCAGCCGCTCGAACTACTCTACAGCAATTCGGCGGTGATCTTCGGTGTCGTCTATGTCTATCTGCCGTTCATGGTCCTGCCACTCTATGCCTCGCTCGAGCGGCTCGACCGTTCGCTGCTCGAGGCCAGCCTCGATCTCGGTGCGAGCCAGTGGCGGACCTTCCGGGCGGTGACCGTGCCGCTCGCCGCACCCGGAATCGTCTCCGGCGTCATTCTCGTCTTCATTCCGGCACTCGGCACCTTCCTCATTCCCGATCTTCTCGGCGGGCCGAAAAGCGAGCTCATCGGTAATGTGATCGAACGGCAGTTCAAGGCGGCGAACAATCTGCCGCTCGGCTCGGCGATGTCGTTCATCCTGCTCTATCTGACGTTCATCGCACTCTTTGTCCGTGCCCGCTGGAGCGGACGCGATGCGTGAGCGCGATATCAGGAAGTGCGAGCGCGATGCGTGAGCGGGCAGGGGTTCTGGATTATGGCCGGCAATGGTGGGTGCGCCTGTGGCTCCTCTGCGTCTTCATCTTTCTCTATGCCCCCATCGTCATACTCGTCGCTTTCAGCTTCAACGATAGCAAGCGCAATATCGTCTGGCGCGGTTTCACGCTGGACTATTACGGCAAGGCGATCGCCAACAGCCCGCTCATCGAGGCATTCACCAATTCGCTCGTCATCGCATTGATCTCGACCGCCATCAGCACGGTCATCGGCGCCCTCGTCGCCCTCGGGCTCTGGCGTTTCCGCTTTCCCGGACGGGCCGTGCTCGAAGGGCTGAACGCACTGCCCATCGTCATCCCGGAGATCTGCATGGGCATCGCCTTGCTGGTCTTCTTCAACCGCATCGGCTGGCCCAACGATCTCTTCTGGCCGCTCAATCTCGGTCCCATCATCATCGGCCACATCGCCTTCAGCTTTCCCTTCGTCGCCATCGTCGTGCGCGCAAGACTCGAGGGTTTCGACCGCTCGCTGGAGGAGGCATCGAAGGATCTCGGCGCGTCGGAATGGCAGACCTTCGTGCGGATCACGGTACCCTACATGAAGCCCGGTCTCGTCGCCGGCGCACTCCTTGCCATGACCCTCTCGCTGGACGATTTCGTCATCACCTTCTTTACCAGCGGCCCCGAGACGCTTACCTTTCCGGTCAAGGTCTATTCGATGGTCCGTTTCGGCGCGACGCCCGAGGTCAACGCCGCCTCGACCGTTCTCATCGCGATCACGCTCATACTCACCGTGGTCGCCATGCGTCTGCAGAAGCCGGAGAAGGCCGCATGATCGTCAGGATGGAAAACCTGTCCAAGCGTTTCGGTGAATTCGTCGCCGTCGACAATGTCAGCCTCGACATTCCCGAACGGTCATTCTTCGCTCTCCTTGGACCGTCAGGTTGCGGGAAGACGACGCTGCTCCGCATGATCGGCGGTTTCGAGCATCCGAGCCGGGGCCGGCTGTCGATCGACGGCGAGGACATGACGGGCGTTCCGCCCAACCGGCGGCCGGTCAACATGGTCTTCCAGTCATATGCCGTCTTTCCGCATATGAGCGTGCGCAGGAACATCGCCTACGGGCTTGAGGTAACCGGCGTGAACCGGGCGGAAATCGGCCCCAGGGTCGAGGAAGCGATCTCGATGGTTCGTCTCGACGGTATGGCCGATCGTCGTCCCGACCAGCTTTCCGGTGGCCAGCGCCAGCGCGTGGCACTCGCGCGAGCACTCGTCAAACGGCCGAAGCTCCTGCTCCTCGATGAGCCGCTCTCGGCACTCGACAAGAAGCTGCGCGAGGAAATGCAACTCGAACTGCGCCGGCTTCAACAGGAAGTCGGCATCACCTTCGTCATCGTCACGCACGACCAGGAGGAAGCGCTGGGCATGGCGAGCGACATCGCGGTGATGGAAAAGGGGCGGATCCTGCAGATCGCCCCACCACGCGACCTCTACGAACACCCGAAGAAGCGCTTCGTCGCCGAATTCATCGGTGCGTCGAACCTCTTCGAATGCGATGTCCTGTCAGGTGAAGGCAACAGGGCCCGGGTGCGGGCCGCCGAACTCGGCGAGGTCGATGTCGAACGCGCCGACGAATCCACCCGCGACGGCATTCTCATGATCCGTCCGGAAAAACTCCGCCTCGACATGCGCGGCTCGATTCCCGTCGAGGGCGAGGTGCTGATCGACGTCACGGTCGACCAGATCGCCTATTATGGCGATCTCTCCTTCGTCTATCTGCACACCGACAGCGGCCGGCGGCTGACCTGCAGCCGTTACAACATCAACCGCGTCGGCGAAGCGGATCCGCCATCCGGCCATCGCTGCAAGCTCGGCATTCACCCGGACGATCTGCTGCTCGTCGGAGAATGACGGCAACCTTGCGCCCCATAAAGATTCCAAAGGTTTACGAACACTCCCGATTCATCCGTGCGACACGGGATAGGGTGGATGTTCCTCAGGCGTTCGCGGTCGATGGTGCTTGCCCTAGCGGTACCGCTGCGCTTGGATAGGTACAGTTCCCGAAAGGTTCGAATTGCTCATGCCGATCTACGAGTTTGCCAGTGAAGAAATCCGTCCCCTGAGCAAGACCACCTTCAGTCTCGCGCAGCTGCATGAGCGGCGCGATTTGCAGCTCCTGCTGCGGGCGAACGTCGCCGTGGTCGCGCCGGACACGCTGGTGATCGCGGAAGAGTTCGGTGACTGGGACGAGTCGCGCAGGCGCATCGACCTCCTCGGCATCGACCGCGATGCCAACCTCGTGGTGATTGAGCTGAAGCGGTCCGAGGACGGCGGCCACATGGAGCTGCAGGCCATCCGCTATGCGGCGATGGTCTCGACCATGACCTTCGACCAGGCCGCCGATGTGTTCGCTCGCTATCTCGCGCAGATCGGAAAGGCTGACACCGATGCGCAGGCTGAGCTGCTCGACTTTCTCGGGTGGGACGTGCCGGACGAGGATGCCTTCGCGCAGGATGCCCGCATCGTCCTGGCCTCGGCCGAGTTCAGCCGCGAGCTGACGACATCTGTTCTCTGGCTGATCGAGCGCGGCATCGACATCCGGTGTGTGCGCCTCCAGCCCTACGGGCTCGATGGTCGGATCCTTGTTGATGTCCAGCAGATTATTCCGCTCCCCGAGGTCGCGGAATATCAGGTCCGCGTCACCGAGAAGAAGCGCAAGGAGCGAGAGGCGCGCACGGACACGCGAGACTGGACCAGCTTTGATGTCACCCTCGGTGGGAGCCGGCTGACGGGACTGCGGAAGCGACACGCAATCTATCAGGTGTTCCGCCACCTCGTGGCGAGCGGCATAGCACCGGAAGAGGTCGCCCAACACTGCGGTCCGCGCGCCAATCGGGCCTTCTTGTCGGTTGAGGGTGAGGTCAACGCAGAGGACTTTTTCCGCCTCGCGAAGGAGGCGCGGGAAAAGCAAGGACGTGGCTTTGACCCCACTCGATACTTCTGCGGCGAGGACGAGCTCATCCAATCCGGTGGCCGAACTTACGCCTTCCTGAACCAGTGGGGCGGATCGGACTGGATGCAGGCGATGGTAAATCTGTGCGACGCCTTCCCGTCTCAGGGCGTCGCGTTCGAGCCCTCCGAATAGCTGCCGATCCCGACTTGCTATCGGAGCCGATTAGAGCCTGATGGATCAAGCTGCTCTGTCGGAGACCATCATGCCCAAGACAAATGACGCCGCGCTCGCTGTTTTCATCTCAGCCAAGACCGAGCTCGACGAAATGCTCGAACGCCTTGCCGGGCTCAGCGCCAACCATTTCGGATGTAGCCCTGAGGACGTGAACTGGGGCCATGTCGGGATGCTGGACATTACCGCGCCCGCCTCCGCGAAATTACCGGGCAGTCAGGCTTCCTGAACGCCCGCCTCGTGGCTTCCGTCGCTCCGGCCAGTCTCGACCGTGATTCTCGATGCGTTCGAGCCCGTTGCGTCGCGCCAGAACGAGAGCTTGGCGAATTTGCGGAAAAGTTCGGGCGGCAGCACGGTCTGGCGCCGTTCGGGTGCTACGACGGGGCGCACGGTATGCAGTCCCGGTGTCCCGAGCGTCGCGTCGAACTGTTCCTCGCTGTATTCGATATTCCCGAAATCATGCTCGAACCATGGTTCGTCGAGAAACCGGTAGACGAGCTGCATGCAGTCGCGTGGGCGCTGGCTGAGAATGTCATATTCGAGAATGAGCAGGTGACGCGAGAGATCGCCGTAATAGGCCTCCTGCAGGGCATGCCAGGCGAACCCCACCAGCCGGTCGCGGCGGGCGAGCGCTTCGGTGCGGGTAAAGACGGTCTGACGTTCCTCCGCTGTGGCGAAGAGCTTTGTCGGCTGAAGCGGGTTGCGCCGTTGCAGGCGTTCGAGACTGTCCATGATCCATGCAACCGAGCGCACGCAGCAGATGACCTTCACATCGGGCGCGATCGCCACCAGTTGCGCGAGCAGGCTCGTCCAGATGCGGTTGGTGTCGAACACCGTCCGGTCCGGCGGAACATCGCCATGGATCGAGTCGAAGAGCGAGTCGAGCAGGCGCCTGCGCTGTTCCTCCCCCAGAAACTGCGCCGTTTCGTTGGTTGGCCCCATCGCCGCCAGCATGGCGTTGAAGATCGGGCCGAGCGGCCCCGACAT
>JAGREZ010000331.1:3828-13544 GCA_020446285.1 Geminicoccaceae bacterium | reverse complement strand
ATCAGGTGATATTGTCGTTGCATCGTGCCGTCTACCCATCATAGCCGAACTGGCGCGGCAACCACAGGGTGATGTCGGGAACGAGGATCATCACGAGGAGTGCCACCACGAGAACGGCAAGAAAGGGAATGACCTCGCGGATGATCTCACCGAGCGGTATGCGGGTGACCGCGTTGATGACGAACAGGAGAATTCCGTAGGGTGGCGTGATGAGGCCGATCATGCAGTTCACCACCGCCACCACGCCGAAATGGACGAGATCGATGCCGAGTTCGTTGCAGGTCGGCAGGAAGAGCGGAATGATGACGAGGATGATCGTCGTCGCGTCCAGTACGCAGCCGAGCAGCAGCAGTACGAGATTGACAGCGAGCAGGAACAGGATCGGCGGGACGTCATATCCGCTCATCGCACTGGCGAGTGCCGCCGGGATGTTTTCCGATGCGACGATGTAATTGAGGATCAGCGCGCCGCCGATGACGATTCCGACCGCCGCCGATGACCGGGCACTCTCGACGAGGATGGAGAACAATGCCCGCAGGCTGAGCGCGCGGTAGAACAGGGCGGCCAGAAGCAGGGCATAGCCGGCGGCGATGGCCGCGGCCTCCGTCGGCGTGGTGATGCCGCCATAGATGCCGTAGAGCAGGATGGCCGGCATGAGCAGGGCCGGAAAGGCCCGGGCCGTCACGGCGGGAAGCTCGCCGAGCGATACCGTTTCCGATGCCTCGAAGCCGCGCCGGTGCGCCATCACGGCGTTCATCGCCATCAGCACGACACCCATGAACAGACCCGGCAGGATGCCGCCCAGAAAGAGGAACCCGATCGAGGCGTTGGAGACGAGGGCGTAGAGCACCATGGGAATGGAGGGGGGGATGATCGGCCCGATGGTGGCTGACGCGGCGGTGATGGCGGCGGCGTAGCCGCGCGTGAAGCGGCCGTCCCGCGTCATCATGTCGATGATGATCTTGCCGATGCCGGCAGCGTCCGCGACGGCAGAACCGGACATGCCGGAAAAGATCAGCGATGCCATGATGTTGACATGGCCGAGACCGCCCTTGAACCGGCCCACGGTCGCCACGCAGAACTGCAGCAGCCTGTCCGATATGGAGCCTGCATTCATGATGTTGGCGGCGACGATGAAGAGTGGGACGGCGAGCAGGAGGAAGCTCTGGTAGATACCGTCGACGAGATTCTTGCCGATGATGCCGATCGACTGGCCGCCGGCGAGAACATAAAGCATCGAGGCGACGAGGATCGCGTAGGCGATCGGCGTGCCGATGGCGGCGAGCGTGAACAGCGTGCCGAGCAGGAGAAGAAGCTCGCTGCTCATCGTGCGTTCTCTCCTGCATCGCCGGCAAGCGCGCCCGGATCCTGGTGATCGTTCATGTCGCGACCGCGAAGGGCCTGGAAGGCACGCCACGCATAGCGCGCTCCGACCACGGCGAGGAAAAGGAAATAGATCGAGTAGATGGGCAGCATCTTCACTGGCAGGGTCGCCGAGGATTTGAGCCGCAAGAGCTTCATCTTGTCATAAGTGGGCGAGATCGACGACCAGAGGGCGACGGCGATCGCTACCGCCCCGATCACTGCGAACCACCGGCGAAGTCCCGGACGGACGCTCAGATACAGGATGTCGAAGGTCACATGATCGCGTTCGCGGACGATGAAGGAATTGCCCCAGAAGATCGTCCAGAGCCAGAGGACCATGATGAATTCGACCGTCCAGCCGAAATGCGCGGCATCGATGACATTGCCGAAGGTCTCGAGGAACCAAGACGAGCCAACGATGTAGCGGACGGCGATCTGGAGGATGAATGTCAGGAAAATGGCGGCCATCATGAGGGCCGCCACGCTTTCGGCCAGACGGGAGAGAAACCGCGTCACGATGGTCATGGCGGCTCCTCTCCCGGCCCGATCCAAAACCCTACTTGCTGAGGGCGTTGATCTTCTCGAGAAGCCCCTCGGGCCAGTCCTTCGCGAGGTCGGACTCGAGATAGGCATTCTGGACATGCTCGCGGAAGGCGGCGAGGTCCGGCTCGTAGAGCGTCAGGCCCTGCTCCTCGAGGAATGCACCGAGCTCCTCCTCCTTCTGCAGCTGGCTCGCGCGACCGGCGTCAGCCGCGGCCCAGGCGGCGTCGGTGATGGCTTGCTGCTGGTCTTCGGGAAGACTGTCATAGACCGATTTGGAAAAGGCAATGAAGTTCCAGTCGACGAGGTGCGAGGTGAGCGCGATCTGCTTGGTCACCTCGTAGAACTTGGCATCCACGACTGTTGGAAGCGGATTGTCCTGCCCGTCCACGGCACCCGAGGAGAGGGCGGTGTAGACCTCGGTGAACGCCATCGGCGTCGGATTGGCGCCGAGCGCGCGGCCGAGAAACTGCCAGGCATCGGATCCGGGCATGCGCAGATTGACGCCGGCGAGATCGGCCGGTGTCATCACCTTCAGCTCATCGACGGACTGGCGCAGATTGACATGCCGGCGGCCGAGATACATGGGTGCGAGCAGTTTGACCCCGAGTTCCTCTTCGGCCTTGGCCCTGAACGGATCGAACAGTTCGTCCCTGAACACCGCGACCTGATGATCCGCGTCCTGCAGGACATAGCCGGCGGTGAATATCGAGAATTCGGGGAAGAAGGTCGCGAGTTCCTGTGCCGAGGCGATGGACATTTCGAGATCGCCCGTGGCGATCGCCTCGAGTTCGGTGCCCTGGGCGAACAGGGTTCCGTTGTAATGTGGTTCGTATGTCGCGAAACCGGCGACGGCCGGGCCGAACTGTTCGGCCAGCGACAACGACCGCTGATCGGTTTCCGATGCCGGTGTCGACATGCGCAGCGTGATGCCGTCCTGGGCGCTGGCCGTCGCGCTGCCCAGCAGCGGCATTGCCAGCACTGCCACGAGGGCGGCTGCGGTCGTGCGGAGAAATTCGCGGCGGGCGAATGGGATACTCATCGTCTTTCCTCCCGTGATCTGCATGGCCGGAGAGTGGCACAGCGCGCCAGTGCCGTCCAGCCGGGAGGGCGCCCCGGACCGCCATCTGTTCACCATCTGGACCGGTCGCGCGAAACGACCTAGTTCTCACCGCGATCTGGTGTCGTGATCGGCCGGCAAGCCAGCGGGAGAGCATACGGTGAAGAAACTCGTCCATGTCCTCAACGGTCCCAATCTCAACCTGCTGGGCAAGCGCCAGCCGGAGATCTATGGCCGTGAAACCCTGGAGGATGTCGAACGCCTCTGCGGCGAGCTGGCACGAACGGTGGGCCTCTCCCTTCGTTTCGAGCAGTCCAATGCCGAATCGGGACTGATCGACCTCATCCACGAGGCGCGCGGGGAGGCCGCGGCGATCATCATCAATCCCGGTGCCTATTCGCATACCTCGATCGCCATTCTCGATGCGCTCAACACCTTCGAGGGGCCGGTCATCGAGGTGCATATCTCCAACATCCACAAGCGCGAGGCTTTCCGCCATCATTCCTATGTCTCGCTTCGTGCCGACGGGGTCATCGCCGGCTGCGGCATCGAAGGCTACCAGCTCGCGCTCCGGCGTATCGCGACGCTACTCGCGGCCGATGGATGACATCCGCATCGCGGCGGACGGTTCCATGTGGCGATGGATTTTTGTGCATTTTCGTGTATTTCTTCCGGCGAAACGGGAGAAGGAGCGGGAATGCAGGGCTTCGGTGCCATTCTGGGAGAGGCCGTCGGCCTGATCCTCGCCGGTGACCCGGACCTTGCCGAGATCATCCTTCTCTCGCTGCAGGTGACGCTGTCGGCCGTGGTGCTCGCCTGCGTCATCGGCCTGCCGCTGGGTGCTGTCGCCGGCGCGTTCCGGTTCCCCGGACGCAGTATTTTCATCATCTTCCTCAACGCCCTGATGGGACTGCCGCCGGTGGTGGTGGGGCTCTTCGTCTATCTGATGCTGTCGGCATCGGGTCCGCTCGGCGCGCTGGAGCTGCTCTACACGCCGGGTGCGATGATCGTGGCGCAGACGATCCTCGTAGCACCCATCGTTGCGGCATTGACGCGTCAGGTCGTCGAGGATCTTCACAGCGAATATGCCGAACAGTTCGCCTCGCTCGGCATCGGGCCCGTGGATCGGGTCGCCGCGCTCCTCTGGGATGCCCGCTACAGCCTCCTGACCGTGGCGCTGGCCGGATTCGGCCGTGCGGTTGCCGAGGTGGGAGCGGTGATCATCGTCGGCGGGAACATCAATCACGCGACGCGGGTCATGACGACCGCCATCGCGCTCGAGACATCCAAGGGCAACCTGCAGCTCGCGCTGGCGCTCGGCGTCGTCCTGCTCGCCATCGCCTTCGTCATCAACGCGACGGTTTTCGCCCTGCGTGCATCGGCAGCGAGGTCGGCCTTTGCCTGAACCTCTGCGAAAGCCGGATCACGAGAATGGCGGCGCATCGGTGACGCCGCTTCTCCGCACGCACGGGCTCACCTTCGCGGTGCGCGGCCGTCGCCTGGTCGACGGGGTGGATCTCGCGATCGACGGTCGCCGCCGAACGGTGCTGATGGGTGCCAACGGTGCAGGAAAGAGCCTTCTTCTGCGGCTTCTGCACGGCCTTCTGCAGCCGAGCTCCGGCGAGATCTTCTGGAAGGATCGCCCGCTCGATGCGGCAGCGCGCCGTGCCCAGACCATGGTCTTTCAACGCCCCGTCCTCCTGCGCCGCTCGGTCCGGGCCAATCTGCGTTTCGTTCTCTCCGTCAGGGGCGTTGCCAATGGCGAGCGATCGCGCAGGGAGGACGAGGCGCTGGAACGTGCGGGGCTGAAGGATCTGGCCCGTCATCCGGCGCGCCTTCTCTCGGGAGGCGAGCAGCAGCGCCTTGCGATCGCCCGCGCGCTCGCCTGCGATCCGGACATGCTGTTTCTCGACGAACCCACGGCGAGTCTCGATCCGGCATCGACCCATGCCATCGAGCGGCAGATCAGGGAGGCGCACGATCGCGGCATCGCCATCCTGCTTGTGACCCACGATGCGGGTCAGGCCCGCAGGCTCGGCGAACATGCAATCTTCATGGCCGGCGGGCGGATCGTCGAGACCGGCAGTGCCGGCGACCTGCTCGACCGGCCACGCTCCGCTGCGGCGCGGGCCTGGCGCGACGGCCGCCTCCATTTTCCTGGCAATCACGACGAAGCTGAAACCTCGGGAGCAAGACCATGAACAGACGTCACCTGATCGGCCTCGCGGCACTGGCCGCCATTTCTCTCTTTCCGGTGGTCCGGCCCTTCGCGGCGGACGATCACATTCTCGTCCAGTCGACGACCTCCACACAGAATTCGGGCCTTTTCGACAGCATCCTGCCGGTCTTCACCGAAAAGACGGGTATCGAGGTGCGGGTCGTCGCCGTGGGGACGGGCCAGGCGATCCGCAACGCCGCCAATGGCGATGGCGATGTGCTGTTCGTCCATGCCAGGCCGGCGGAGGAGAAATTCGTTGCCGACGGCGACGGCGTCGAGCGTTTCGATGTCATGTACAATGATTTCGTCATCGTCGCACCCGCCGCCGATCCCGCCGGTGTCGCCGGCATGAAGGATGTCGCGGCGGCGCTCGAAGCGATTGCCGGAGCCGAGGCGCCTTTCGCCTCGCGCGGCGACGATAGCGGCACCCACAAGGCCGAACTCCGCCTCTGGAACGATGCCGGCATCGATGTCGCCGCCGCTTCGGGCGGCTGGTATCGCGAAACCGGCTCCGGCATGGGCGCGACGCTGAATGCTGCCGTCGGCATGGGCGCCTATGTCATGACCGACCGGGCCACATGGGTCGCCTTCGGCAACAAGGGCGATTATGACGTGGTGGTCGAAGGCGATCCGAAGCTGTTCAACCAATATAGCATCATTCTCGTCAATCCGGAAAAGCATCCGGGCGTCAATGCCGAGGGCGGACAGGCATTCGTCGACTGGATCCTGTCGAATGAGGGGCAGGACGCCATCGCCGCCTATCGTGTCGACGGCCAGCAACTCTTCTTCCCCAACGCCGCATCCCGCGGCTGACCTTTTCACGATCAGCCGGAATGGCCTGACCGGGGTATGACAGGGGCATCGCCGCTGTCGTATTCCCGGCGGCCCGCTGCTATGGGTGGAGCCCGAAGTCGCGTGGATGGGCGCGTGACGCTTGAGGGCAGGACATATGGGCAGGCGTTCGGGTTTCGGGCCGGCATTCGATCTGATGCTGGCGATGCAGAAGATGTGGCTGGATGCGTCGCTGGTGATCTGGCGGCGGTCGATGATGATGGGCAGCGGCACGATGACCGCGCCCGAGGCCATGCGCATGTTCAGCGAGAAACCGCTGGCCATGGCGGAGGCCATGACGCGGGGATCGCTGGCTCTCGCACGCGGTGGCGACGCGACCGGAGCAGCCCGCGCTGCCGTGCGCCCGCTGGCGCGCAAGGCGAGGTCCAACGAACGACGATTGCGCTGAAACGCCTCCGCGATCGACAAAATACTCGACAAGAGCGGATTTTGCCATTTTCTGGGTGCATGAAGAAACAATCGTTCGGGCGCGTCACCGCAACGCGGACCGGCGCGACCGAGGAGGATGGATGCAGAAAGTCAGGATGGCGCTGCCGCTGGCGCTGCTGCTCTCGGGGTGTAGTTACGAGGGCGTTCAGGATTTCATGCGCGACTGGCGCGATCAGAAGGAAGAGGCCGAGGCAGCGGGCGATCCCGTTCCCTACGACCCGGCATCGCCCGACGATCCGCAGCTGAACGATAGTCCGGCCGTTGAAGAAAAGGACTGACCATCTGTCGCGGGGTCGCGCTCGGGGTGCCGTGCTGGCCGGGGAATCGGCGTGCGCGTTCGTGGATACAACCCGTCCCGCTACCGGAAGGCTTGCAGAGCCTCCGTTTCTCTACCACTCTTCGGTGCATCGGGCGCGAAGCGGACCTGATATGGCGTGTGTCGCGCGGGTTCCGCTGTCGTGTCCGGCCGGCAAGGTCCGGTCCCAGAGCTTTTCCCGTCTGGATGGAACCATCCAGACGATCAGGAAATGCGGTGAAACAATGAGATGGAGCCGTCATCCTGATTTTTCCTGATCGGGAAGACGGTTCCGGAATGGGAGAAGACGCTTGAAGAAGATCCTTGTTGCCTCCGCCCTGGCCGCGCTCGTTTCCGGTGCCGCCCAGGCCGCCGACCTGCGCATCTGTGTCGAGGGCGCCTATCCGCCCTTCTCGGCAACCTCGCCATCGGGCGAACTGATCGGCTTCGATATCGACATCACCAACGCCCTGTGTGACGAGATGGGCAAGGAATGCGAACTCGTTCAGACCGAATGGGACGGCATCATTCCGGCACTGCTCGAGCGCAAGTGCGATGCGATCATCGCGTCGATGTCGATCACCGAGGAACGCAGGAAGACGATCGACTTCACCGACAAATATTACCAGACCCCGGCCGTGTTCGTCGCGGCGGAAGGTGCCGGGATCCCCGATACCGCCGAGGGACTGGCGGACAAGGTGGTGGGCGTCCAGCGCGGCACCATTCATCATGACTACATGACGGGCGAGTTTCCCGATGTGGAACTGCGTCTCTACGGGACCCAGGAAGAGGCCAATCTCGACCTGCAGGCCGGGCGTGTCGATGCCGTTCTGGCCGATTCGGTCACCCTCGACGACGGATTCCTGAAGACTCCGGCCGGCGAGGGCTTCGCCATCTTCGGCGAACCGCGCACCGACGAGACATATTTCGGCGTGGGTGCCGGCATCGGCGTGCGCAAGGAGGATACCGAGTTGCGCGACGCATTGTCGGCGGCCATCGCCGCGATCCGCGAGAATGGTGTCTATGACGAGATCAGCTCCGGATATTTCGACTTCGATGTCTATGGCGACTGACGGGTCGTGATGAACACTGACGGGCGTGCACGCAGGGGCGTGGCAGGCCGGGTCGAGCGGCCTTGACCCGGCTTCTCGAATATCTGCCGCTCCTCTCGCACGGCGCGCTCGTCACCGTCGCTCTCGCACTGTTGTCGCTCATCCTCGCGACCCTGCTCGGCGCGCTCGGAGCGGCTGCGAAGATCTCGGCAAGCATGGTCGCACGCGCCGTCGCCACCATCTACACCACCATCGTGCGCGGCGTTCCCGATCTGGTGCTCATCCTGCTGATTTATTTCGGCGGGCAGCGGTTCGTGAACGATATCGGCGGATTGCTCGGCGCCGACTATGTCGAGGTTTCCAAATTCGGCTCCGGCGTGGTGTCGATCGGTTTCATCTATGGCGCCTATCTCACCGAGACCTTCAGGGGCGGCTATGCCGCCGTGCCGAAAGGACAGGGGGAGGCCGCCCAAGCGCTCGGGCTGTCGCGCTGGCTGGTGCTGCGCAAGGTGGTGCTGCCGCAGTTCTGGCGCCATGTGCTGCCGGGTTACGGCAATGTCTGGCAGGTGCTGGTCAAGTCGACCGCCGTGGTCTCGGTGATCGGGCTCGAGGATCTCGTCGGTCTCGCCGACAAGGCCGGCAAGTCGACACGCGAGCCCTTCCTGTTCCTCGTCATCGTCATCCTCGTCTATCTGGCGATCACGGCCATCTCGGGCCGTCTCTTCGCCATGGCCGAGGCGCATGTCGGCAGGGGGCAGGCGCCCGCACGGCCGGTTACGGCGCGGGGAGGGTGAGGCGATGGACCTGACCCTGCCGCTCCTGCACTGGGACATGTTCCTCAAGGGCGTGCTGGTGACGCTGCAGCTCACCGCGATCGCCGTGGCGATCGGCTTTATGATCGCCATGCCCTGCGCCATCATCCGCGCCGAGCGTCCGGGCAGTCTCGCCGATCGCCTCGTGCGTGCCTATGTCTATTTCTTTCGCGGTACGCCGCTTCTCGTCCAGACCTATCTCTTCTATTACGGGCTCGCCCAGTTCGATTTCATCCGCAACAGCTTTGCCTGGATCTTCCTGCGCGAAGCCTGGTGGTGTGCGGTCATCGCCTTTTCGCTCAATTCAGGAGCCTATGCGACAGAGATCCTGCGCGGTGCGCTGGCCACGATCCCGAGGGGACAGACGGAAGCGGCCGAGGCGCTCGGCCTGTCGCGCTGGCAGACCCGGTTGCTGATCCAGATCCCGCTCGCACTGCGCAATGCGCTGCCGCAATATGGCAACGAGATCGTCTTCATGCTGCACGGTTCGGTCGTGGCCAGCGTCATCACCATCCAGGACATTCTCGGCGCCGGGCGAACGCTGAACGCGAAATATTATGTGGCCTATGAGGGATTCATTTCCGCTGCCATTCTCTATATGGCGATAACCTTTACTCTGGTTGGGATCTTCCGGCTCATCGAGAAGCGCTATCTCGGCTATCTCCATGTCCGCTCCGACAATCGACGGACGCCGGCGGTTGCGGCAGCCGATCGCTGACGGGAGCGGCTGTCGGCGAATGCCCGACGTCCCGCTCCTGGCCTGACGCGGGCCAGTCGATTCGCACGATCGTTCCTTCCTCCGGTGCGGGCATCTCCAGCCAGATGCGCCCGCCCCGAAGTTCGACGTGACGCCGGGCGATCGCGAGCCCCATGCCGCTGCCGCATGAATGGGCCTGGCCGGGAAGCTTGAACAGCGGATCGAAGACATTCTCGAAATTCGCGATCGGGATGCCCGGTCCATTGTCCTTCACGACAAACTCGATGAATGCGCCGGTGCCCGGCCGGCACTCCACCCGCACCCGCGCGCAGGCGTCCGGATTGTGCATGATCGCATTGCGCATGACGTTTTCGAGGACGCGGCTGAGCGAGGAAG
>JAGREZ010000331.1:0-3705 GCA_020446285.1 Geminicoccaceae bacterium | reverse complement strand
TGACCAACCCGCGCAAACGTCTGCATGTCCTCGAGCAGGGTCTGCGAGGAGGTGGCATGGCGTTCGATGGTCGCAAGGATCGTGCATGCTTCGTCGAGGCGACCGTCGGTGACGTCCTGGCGGGCAAACTGGATGCCGGCGAGAATCGAGCGCAGCGGCGATTTCAGGTCGTGGGACGCAAGGCGAAGATAATTTTCCAGATCGGAATTGACCCGTGACAGGATGCGGTTCTGCGATGCGCTCTCGTCGAGAAGCGTCTTCAGCTTCGTGATATCGGTGGTGATCGTGACCTTGCCGCCGGCACTCATCGGTCGTGTCGCGATCCGGATCCAGCGGCCATTGGCGAGCTGGACCTCATGCGACGGCGAGGTATCCCTGAAGCGCCCGGCGAGCTTGTCGGCGACCTCCGAGACCTCCTCTCCCGAGCCGAGGATGCCGCTGTCACGGAAGGCTTCGGAAATCCTGTCCAGACTGTCGCCCGTGGCGATTGCCGTCTTCTCGAGTTCGAAGATCTTCAATGCCGCGTCGTTGAAGAGCATCAACCTGTCGTTTCCATCGAAGATCATGAACCCGTCCTCGATGATGGCGAGCGATTCCTCAACGAGCGTTTTCCAGCGATCCAGCTCGATGCGGATCCGGACCATTTCGCTGACGTCGAAGATGAAGAACACCAGAAAGACGCTGCCCTTGCGCATGTGGCGGGTCATCTTGATGTTGATCCTTGCCTGACGGGCGCCGGAGGTCGGCGCGATCAGGACCTCGCTTGCGTCCCGGTCGGTCTCGATGTCGCTTTCGATCCATTCCCGGACGAAATGCTGTTCGCATTCGGGGGTGGAAAAGGTCTCGGAGAGCAGATTGCCGATGATCGTGAACATCTGGATATCGAGGATCCGGCAGGCTTCGTCATTACATGTGAGGATATGTCCCCGGATGTCCGTCATGATGATTCCGTTGACCGCCTGCTGGAACAGCAGACTGCGGAACGCATTCAGTTCCGCCAGTTCCGACTGCAGTTTGCGAAGTTCGTTCACCTCCTGCATGACGGTATTGCTGCGGAAGATCTTGCCGCTCAGATCCCGTTGCGCGACCGACGAGACGAGGAATTCCTTGGGCGTCCCGTCGCAGTGAAAGTAGGTGTAGGGGACGTTTTCGATAAACCCGTTCTCGAAATAGTTCTTCAGCACGTCCGGAAGCCGGGTGATGGTGTCGGGCGACATGATTTCATGGGTACTGCGACCGATGACGTCTTCGCGGGAATATCCGAGAACCTGCAGCCAGCGATCGCTGACCGACAGAAGCTTGCCATTGTGATCGACCGAGTGCATGACGGCCGGCGTCGATTCATAGAGGCGCCTGAACTCGGCATCGAGGCTGACATCGGAACGCTTGCAGCCGCTGGCCGACAATTCGCGTTCATTGATGTGGAGGATCGAGGCGAAGCCGCCGTCACATCCGCATGCGATCATCGTGACATCGAGGTTCGATTCCGCGACACGCAGGGAATCCGCGATCTCGTGCCAGTCGCCGGTCGCGGCGTCCAGACTGGTCGTCACCCATTGGCGCAAGGCGATTGGCAGGGCATCGGCCCCGCCATTCCATTCACCGAAGGCGGCACCGCGATCGCGGGCGGTCGCGAGTATCCGGATGGCCGCGTCATTCGTCTCGACGACATTCGCATGTGTGTCGAGGCGCACCACGCCCGCGGACAGCCTGTCGATGAGACGCTGGTGCAGATTGCCTTGCCCGTTCGCAGGCTCGGCACGGCGGAAGCCGGTCCAGCCGGTCAGGCGGGAAAGCCAGCGCCCTGGTCCCCTTCGGGCAGGGACCGCGGTTTCCGGAGTCGGAGACATCATCTGATTGCACAATAACCGATAAACAATGATGGAACGTTCAGGCATGAGCCGGCATTCATGTTCAGGAAACTGCGGCGAATCACTCCGGGCTTGTCACGCCGGTGGAATGTTCACCCCGCCAAACATCGATAGCATGGCAAACCTAGGAAAATATGTCTAGCAAAAAACATGACCGCTCTTGAGCCGGCAGGCAGGGCCGCCGGTATGTTCAGCTGTCCATCTTGAGCGCGGCGAGGAAGGCTTCCTGCGGAATTTCCACATTGCCGATATTGCGCATCCGCTTCTTGCCGGCCTTCTGCTTTTCGAGAAGCTTGCGCTTGCGGGTAATGTCACCGCCATAGCACTTGGCCGTCACATCCTTGCGGAAGGCCGAAATGGTCTCGCGGGCAATCACCTTGCCGCCGATGGCCGCCTGGATGGCGATCTTGAACATCTGTCGCGGGATCAGATCCTTGAGCTTCTCGCACAGGGCCCGGCCGCGCTTTTCCGCCATCGAGCGGTGCACGATGAGGGCAAGACTGTCGACCGGATCGCTGTTCACCAGGACCGAAAGCTTGACGAGATCGCTCTCGCCATAGCCATCGAGCTGGTAGTCGAAGCTCGCATAACCGCGCGTGGCCGACTTGAGCCGGTCATAGAAATCATAGACCACCTCGTTGAGCGGCAGCCGGTAGACCAGCATCGCCCGCTGTCCGACATAGGTCAGTTCCTGCTGCA
The DNA here is from genome assembly GCA_020446285.1 of Geminicoccaceae bacterium. Classification (GTDB taxonomy): domain Bacteria; phylum Pseudomonadota; class Alphaproteobacteria; order Geminicoccales; family Geminicoccaceae; genus JAGREO01. The sequence goes on along the minus strand of JAGREZ010000331.1, from coordinate 1,135 downwards.
CGCCGCGCTTTTCCGTGCAGAGATCGAGGACCTTGCCGAGAAATTCATCGGGCACGAGGATCGTCGCCTTGATCCAGGGCTCTTCCAGCGCCTGGATCTGGGTCGGATCCGGATAGTCGGCTGGATTGTGCAGTTCGATCGTCTCGCCCCTGTTGAGGTGCATCCTGTAGACCACCGACGGTGCCGTGAGCACGAGATCGAGATCGAATTCGCGGTCGAGCCGCTCCTGGATGATTTCCAGATGCAGCAGCCCGAGAAAGCCGCAGCGGAAACCGAGACCGAGTGCCGATGAGCTTTCCGGTTCGTATTCGAAGCTCGCGTCATTGAGGCGAAGCTTGCCGAGCGCATCGCGCAGCGTGTCATAGTCGGACGCATCGGCCGGGAACATGCCGCAGAACACCACCGGCTGCGACGGGCGAAAGCCGGGAAGCGGCTTGTCCGCCGGCCGTTTTTCCTCGGTCACCGTGTCGCCGACGCGGGTATCGGCGATATCCTTGACCGAGGCGGTGATGAAACCCACTTCGCCGGGGCCCAGCTCATCGACCAGCAGTGGCTTGGGGGTGAACACGCCGACACGATCCACCTGATGGGCTGCGCGGGTTCCCATCATCAGGAGCTTCGACCCCTTGCGAATGCGGCCATGACGCACGCGGATGAGTGTGACCACGCCGAGATAGGCGTCATACCAGCTGTCGACGATCAGCGCTTGCAGCGGCGCCTCGGCATCGCCGGACGGCGCGGGCAGTTTGTGAACGATGGCCTCCAGCACATCGGCGACACCGAGCCCCGTCTTGGCCGAGATTTCCAGTGCATCAGAGGCGTCCAGCCCGATGATGTCCTCGATCTGCTGACGGATGCGGGCGGGTTCCGCGGCCGGCAGGTCGACCTTGTTCAGGACGGGAGTGATTTCGAGATCAGCGTCGATGGCCTGATAGGCATTGGCGAGCGTCTGCGCTTCCACACCCTGACTCGCGTCGACGAGAAGGAGCGCACCCTCGCAGGCACGCATGGAACGGCTCACCTCATAGGAGAAATCGACATGTCCCGGCGTGTCGATCAGATTGAAGGTGTACTGGTTGCCATCCTTCGCCTTGTAGAGAAGGCGCACGGTCTGTGCCTTGATGGTGATGCCGCG
>JAGREZ010000036.1 GCA_020446285.1 Geminicoccaceae bacterium | reverse complement strand
CGGTTGACACGGGCGAGCATCTTCGTCCCCTGACGGGTGCCGGCCTCATTCGCCCATTCGAGATAGTCGGACCATGCCCGCGAGGAAAAGGTGAGTGTCATGCATCCATGTCAGCCGGCTGGGTCAGCTCACGCGCTTCGCCCCTCCCCGCATCCAGCTCCCGCAGGGAATCCAGAAGATGCGCGGCGTTCTTCGGCGAACCGAGCAGATAGAGGGTTTCGCGCCAGGAATTGAAATCCGCCTCGGACATGACGACGAAATTCGACGCACCCGTGCGGGTGACAAGCGTCACGTCGGCGTCGTCGACAAGCCGGTCGGCTTCGGCGGACATGTTCTTGCGAAAGTCGGTCGCGGAGATGGTGCGCATGGCGAGCCTGATTTTTTATGAAAGTCGCAGCGTACGTCATCGCGTACATTTCTTCAAGTGCTTTCAACAGCTCTCCGCAGTCAGCGACGGCGCACCGATCATCGGGCCTGACGGCGTGGTCGAAAGCTGCAATGATACCGAAGACCGTGTGACAAAGCCCGAGCGCGGCAAGAGAGGAAGACAAGGCGCGCCGCCCACAAGCGACATCCGGCACCTTGCGAGACCTTTTTGGGGCTGCCGGAGTGACCTTACCGGCACGACGCTCAAGCGATAATGACAAAGGCGGGCGGTCATATCAACAGGGCAAGGGCACCCCCAAGGGTGCCGACCCGCGCGGATCGATCACCTTTGCCGAGGGCAGGACGCTCATTCGGCTGTTCGAGGGCAAGTCGCGGTCGATCGAGGTCATCTCCATTCGGATAGCAGGTCGGTCCGTGCCGGGCGCGTGGGCCGATGAACGGTCACAGGCGCCTGTCTTCAGACTTGCCTTGCCATCCGGCTTTGCCGGGTTTTTCAGAACCCGACATCGTCTCCGCCCTTGAGTTCGAGGATCTCGCGGGCTTCGTCGGGTGTGGCGATCTCGAGGCCGAGGCCCTCGATGATCTGGCGGACCCGGCGGACCTGGAGGGCGTTGCTCTCGGCGAGTTTTCCGGGGCCGAGCCAGAGGCTGTCCTCGAGACCAACACGGACATTGCCGCCCATGGACGCGGCGTGGGCGGCAATCCGCATCTGGTTGCGTCCGGCGCCGAGGACCGACCAGCGATAGTCGCTGCCGAACAGGCGGTCGGCGGTACGCCGCATGTGCATGATATCCTCGGGGTGTCCGCCGATACCACCGAGAATGCCGAACACGGACTGAACGAAGAGTGGCGGTTCGACCAGCCTGCGATCGAGGAAATGGGCGAGATTGTAGAGGTGGCCGATATCGTAGCACTCGAACTCGAAGCGGGTGCCGTTGCCGGCGCAGGTGCGCAGTATGTATTCGATGTCGCCGAAGGTGTTCCTGAATACGCGGTCGCGGCTGCCTGCGAGATGTTCGCGTTCCCATTCATGGCGGAGATTCTCGAAACGGTCGAGCATGGGGTAGAGGCCGAAATTCATCGAACCCATGTTGAGCGAGGCGACTTCCGGACGAAGGGCGGCCGCTGGCGAGACGCGTTCCTCCACGGTCATGGTCGGAGCACCGCCCGTCGTGATGTTGACCACGCAGTTCGACTGCTGCTTGATCCGGGGCAGGAAGCGCATGAAGGCTTCCGGTGTCTGCACGGGGCGGCCGTCGGCGTCCTCGCGCGCGTGCAGGTGGATGATCGCGGCACCGGCTTCGGCAGCACCGATGGCCGCCTCGGCGATCTCGTCGGCGGTTGCCGGAAGATGCGGCGACATGCTCGGCGTGTGAATGGAGCCTGTGACGGCGCAGGTGATGATTGTCTTGGTTGTCGACCGGGCCATGATCCCCTCCCGCTGATCGAAGCGGATATTGGCGCTTCGGCGGGTGGCCGTCCACCCCTGCGCTCTTCCGGGGGCGTCTTCGCAGGGATGCGGGCCCCGCTCGATCAGGCGAGAACAGGCTGCGTGCCACCCCTCGCGGATTCCTGCAGGGTCTGGAGGAGATCGCCGAGATTTTCGGAGAACGCTTCCCCGCGGGCGAGAAAGGCGACGCCTTCGGGCAGGGCCCTGAGCCGGTCATCGTCGGCCGCGAAGCTGGTGAGCAGGGCAAGCGGGATGTCACGGGTGATGCTCGCCGCCTTGAACATGCAGCACAGCTCGACGCCGTCGATCTCGTCGAGCACGGCGGTGGTGATCACGAGATCGGGACGCGTGCGCGCAGCCATTTCGAGCGCCTCGTAGGAACGGCTGGCGATGCTGATGCGAAAACCGCAGTTCTGCAGTTCGCGGGCGACGAAGCGGGCGCTGGTCTTGCGCGGATCGACCAGCAGGACCTCGAGTTCGAGATGGGCGACATCCTCGAGATCGGCCGGCCGCAGGACGGGAAGCGAACGCACGAATTCCGCCTCGTCCGCCGCAGCCTCGACCTCGCCGCTGGCGAGCCCGCGCATCATGTCGATGAAGATCGCCAGATCGTCGAGTTGCAGATCGATCGGCCCGGCGAGCAGCAGGAGATAGTTGGCGAAGCGCTGCACGGTGAGGTCGAGCAGCCGGTCTTCCATGCCGGTGCAGAGAAGACGGAGATTGTTGGCCTGGCGCCTCGTGACCTCGAGTTCACCCGTGACGTCCTCGCCACTTCGCATGGTGGCGACCGAGAGCTCGAAGGCATGACAGGCATCGATCACTTCCTGCCGGATTTCGGCAGCCATCTGGGCATCATGCGCCGCATAGTCGAATGCCATGTTCCTGCCCTCTCCCGTCGGATCTCTGCAATGGTCGCCAGTGCATCGATCCAGACAGATCATACTGACCTGTCTGGAAAACTTGATGCAAAAACAAGGAGCTGGTGCCCGGCTGTATGAACGAAGTGAATGCGCCTGAGCACCAGAGCCATGCTGTATACGGCGAGCCTACACCCCCGAGGTTAACAGCGTGTTGACGGAATGCCGATTGCCGCTGTCCGGATCGCTGGTCGATCAGCCAAGGCTCGGCTGGATCCGAAGATCATCGCGGGCTATGCGGATCTGCGGTACGCGCGCGGTGCGGTCGACGAGACGCAGCGCCTGACGGAAGGGCAAGGGCTTGGAGAAGAGATATCCCTGCGCCTGCCGGCATCCCGCCGCCACGAGGAAGGCCCGCTGTTCCTCGGTTTCCACGCCCTCGGCGAGGACGGTCCGGCCGAACGTCCCGCCAAGGCCGACAATGGCCCTGACGATGGCCTCGTCGAATGCCTCGACACCGATTCCGCTCACGAACGACTTGTCGATCTTGATCTTGCCGAACGGAAGACGTTTGAGATAGGCGAGCGAGGAATAGCCCGTGCCGAAATCGTCGATGGCGAGCCCGAGCCCGCGGCCGGCGAGCTGCTCGATATTGCGCCGCATCATGATCTCGGTGGGATCGACGAACAGGCTCTCGGTCAGTTCGAGCTCCAGCGATCCCGCGGTCACGCCATGATTGCGCAGGCTCGATGCGATGATCTCGGGCAGGTCGGGCTGGCGGAACTGGGCCGCCGAAATGTTGATGGCCATCGTGAGATCGACGCCGAACTGGCGCCAGAGGCTGCAATAGTGACAGGCCTCGTCGATCAGCCAGGCGCCGATGGGGCGAATGAGGCCTGAACTCTCGGCGATCGGAATGAACTGCGCCGGCGGCACGTTGCCGCGCTCGGGATGGCGCCAGCGCATCAGCGCCTCGAACCCGCTCACCCGCCCGGATGCGAGATCCACCTGGGCCTGGAAATGCAGGTAGAGCTGGCGTTCGGCAATGGCCCGCTCGAGGTCGCGTTCCATCTCGCTGCGGTTGCGCAGGCTGCGGATCATGCTGTCGCTGAACTGGCGCACCTTGCCGCCGCCGCGCTGCTTGGCATCGTTCATCGCCATCTCGGCGCGGCGCATGAGATCGTCGAGGCTCGCGCCATGATCGGGCCAGAGAGCCATGCCGACACTGAGTGACGGCTTGATCGTCACGTTCGCCTCGCGGTCGATTTCAGCCGGCCGGCCGACACGTTCGAGCGCGCTCGCAGCACGGAGGTCCGCCTCGCAGGCCGAAGCCAGATGCCCCACCAGCATGACGAAACGGTCGCCGGAGACGCGCACGACGATGGCCGGATCGAGACCGGCGAGGCGCTCGCCGACCATGCGCAGCAATTCGTCCCCGGCCTGGAAACCGTGGCTTCCGTTGATGTCGGTCAGGCCATCCACATCGAATGCAAGGAGAGCGATCTTGCCGTCGATACCGTCCATCTGGCGACGGATGGTGTCCATTGCCGGCGCAAGGCTGTTCACCGCCGGCAGGCCGGTCAGTTCATCGCTACCGGAAAAACGGAAATCACCGTGCCGGGCCGAACGCGGCAGGACCACCGACGGAACGGCACTTCTTCTCGCCTTCGCCGGCAGCCGCCTGTCCGGTCCGGCATGCCCTCCATGCGGGCGACGCGCCAGAAGAAGGACCAGGGCGGCGAACATCGCCACCACGGCCGCACCAAGGCGTGCGAGCCAGCGAAACCAGTCGGAACCCATGTCCGAGAGAAGAAGAAGAAGGATGACGAGCACCAGCGCCGCGACGATCCTCTGCCCGTCGGCGACCAGCCCCTTCCTCTCGTCCACGACGCGCAGGGTCCAGCGCGCGCCGTCATCTGTACCTTTGTTCAGATTCAATTTCGCCTGCCTCAGGCGTGTCAAGTCCGGGAACGATTGCCCAACGTCTTCTCAAGTCACCTTAGGCGAAAATATTCATCAGGGCAATCGCGTCATGGTTGGCAATCCAGCGAAAAATCCAGATATCGGAAATGAGGGTCGGGGTTTTTACTCTGAGCTCATGGAGAGATACAAAACAAAGCCCCGAAACAGCCAGTCACACCGCTCCGGTTTCAAAGAATATCCGCGCCAGCGGGCGCCGGCCATGCCCGTTTCGCGGCAAAAATCAATCGCTCCCGCCGTGGTTTAGGAAGATCATGTTTTCGCGCCGAAACAGTAACCGCGGATCGGCGAATATTTGCCGATCCGGGCATGATCGGAGGTGCGGGGCTTCACCACCGGTATCCTTTGCCCGTCAAAGATGCTTTTCTGCAACAGTCGTGTGCCGCCACGGCTATCGGCATTTCCTCGACACGCCGCTCCCTGTTTTTGCATCAATTTTTCCAGACAGATCCGTACGATCTGCCTGGAGTGATGCTCTAGCCCCCGAGCGTGACGCGCTTTCCCTCGCGTGCCGAACGCTCGATGGCCTCGATCACGCGATGCACGGCGAGCGCCTTGTCCCCGCTCACCAGCGGTTCGCGGCCCGAATCGAGGGCTTCGGCGAAATCGAGAATGATGGAACGGTGCCATTCATGGGTGAATGCCATGGGGTTCGCTCCGGATCCGGTGCCCGCCTTTTCATCCGGACTTTCACCGCCCGCGCGCTGGCTGCCGTCATGACCGGCGATGGTGAAACGGTTGCCCACAAGAGCGATCGAGGCCTCGCGGAAATGCAGATGGATCTCTTCGGTGCGCCCGGGAAAGGCAGCGGTCGTGGCAAAGAAGCTTCCCGTCGCCCCGCCTTCGAGACGCAATCCGGCAATGACGAAATCCTCGCTTTCCATGGCGTGCAGCTCCGTCGTCTCGGCCATGGCAGAAACCGATGCGACGGGTGGCATGAAACTCAGCGCCAGATCGAGAATGTGGATCGCCTGACTGATCATCACGCCGCCGCCGTCGCGGGCATAGGTGCCGCGTCCGGGCTCGTCGTAATAGGATTGCGGGCGCCACCAGGGCAGGGAAATCTCGAACGCGCAGAGCGGGCCGAAATTCTCGTTTGCGATGCGTTCACGCAATTCGATGACGGCCGGACGCATCCGGTGCTGCAGGGTGATGCCGAGCGGCAGACCGCGGTCCCGGCAGATCCGGCAGAGTGTTTTGGCCGCCTCGACCGTACGCTCCACCGGCTTTTCCATGAGGATCGGCTTTCCCGCACCGGCGAGCGTCCGCACGGCTTCGAGCCGGGCATTGGGCGGGGTGACGAGAATGGCGAAATCGACCTCGGGATCGCCGGCGATCTCCTCGACCGAGGCATAGTCCAGCAAACCGGGCCCGTGCTGCCTGATGAACGACTGCCGACTGTCACCACTTCGCGCGTGGACCCCGCGAAGGCGTACCGTTCCATCCCTCTCCAGATCGCGCAGCGCGGCGATATAGGTCGGTGCCACCATGCCGAGCCCGATCAGGGCTGCCTGTTTCACGAGCATTTCCTCCGTTCCTTCCCGTTGGCCCGAGTGAAACCACGGCGAGGGACGTTCCGCAATCGGGGACAACAGGCTTTTTCATCGGGCCGCCGCCCGAATCCCGACGGCAGGCTCCGCTTGCCAATTCCGGACGGTATGCGACACTTCCAGTTATCAGACGGTCAGGTTGAATGATCGCTAGTGCATCGATCCGGACAGATCGTACGGATCTGACTGGATAAATTGATGCAGGAACAAGGAGCTGGTGCTCGGGTGAATGAACGAAGTGGAAGTGAATGTGCCCGAGCACCAGGAGTGATCGTCGCCTGAGCCGAACGAGAATCGAAGAAAAACGGGTTCGCCCCTATCGAATGGAGACGATCATGAGGACACGCAGTATGCGCCATCTGGCTCTCGCAGCCGCCATCCTTCTCGGATCCACGGCACTTGCCGGCGCCGAGACGGTCTATCACCGGGGCAATACCGCCGAGCCCGAGACGCTGGATCAGCATCTCACCTCGACCATTTACGAATCCAACATCCTGCGTGACCTCTACGAGGGCCTTGTCATCGACGGCGCCGACGGTTCGGTGCAGCCGGGCGTGGCCGAAAGCTGGGCCATGTCCGATGACGGCCTCGTCTACACCTTCACGCTCCGCAACGATGCGAAATGGTCGAACGGCGATCCGGTGACAGCATCCGATTTCGTCTTCTCCTACCGGCGCATCCTCGATCCGGCCACAGGTGCGAAATATGCCGACGTGCTCTACCCGATCGACGGTGCCGAAGCCTACAACAAGGGCGAAGCCGATGCCGAAACCCTTGGTGTGCGGGCTCCGGACGATCTCACCGTGGAGATCACGCTCGCCAATGCGACCCCCTATTTCCTCCAGCTCCTGACGCACCAGACCAGCCTGCCGGTACATCCGGCCACGGTCGAGGCCGATCCGGAGAATTTCACCAAACCCGGCACGATGGTCAGCAACGGCCCCTACGCGCTCAGCGAATGGGTGCCGAACGCACATATCAAGGCGGAGAAGAACGCGAATTTCCACGACGCGGATTCCGTCGCCATCGACACCGTCTACTATTATCCAACGGAAGACCGCGCCGCAGCGCTTCGCCGCTTCGAGGCCGGCGAGCTCGACTCCAACAATGACGGTCCGGTCGAACAGATGACCTACATGTCGGAGCGGTTGGGCGACCAGCTGCGCATCGCGCCCTATCTCGGCACCTACTATTACGCCATCAACACCAGCAAGCCGCCCTTCGACGATGCCCGCGTGCGCAAGGCACTGTCGATGGTGATCGACCGCGAATTTCTCGCGAGCGAGATCTGGGGCGATACCATGGTCGCCGGCTACAGTCTCGTACCGCCGGGCATCGACAATTACGGCGAGCCGGCCTACGCCGACTACAAGGACATGTCGCTGCTCGACCGCGAGGACAGTGCGCTCGAGATGATGAAGGATGCCGGCTTCGGACCGGACAATCCGCTCGAGGTCGATATCCGCTTCAACACGTCGGAAAATCACCAGAAGACGGCGACAGCCATCGCCGACATGTGGAAGCCGCTCGGTGTGGAGACGACGCTCACCAACTCCGATACCAAGACCCACTACGCCATCCTCCGCGACCGCGGCGATTTCGACGTCGCGCGAGCGGGCTGGATCGGCGATTACAGCGATCCGCAGAACTTCCTCTTCCTGCTGGAGAGCGAGAACGAGGGCTTCAACTATGCCCGCTACGAAAACATGGAGTATGACAATCTGATGAAGCGGGCGGCGGCGACCAACGATCTCGACGAGCGCGCCGGGATCCTCTTCCAGGCGGAAGAGATCTTCAGCCGCGACCAGCCCTACATCCCGCTCATGTATTACGGCTCGATCAGCCTCGTTTCCGATCGCCTGCAAGGATGGGAGGACAATCTGCGCAACGTCCATCCGACGCGCTTCATGTCCGTCGGCGAATAGCAGCCGTCCCCTGCGTTCTCCGGGAGCGGTCCCGCACCGCTCCCGGCAGTTCCCGCAACGAGGGCATCCCCGATGATCCGCTTCATCCTGAAGCGCCTGACGAGCGCGATCCCGACACTGTTCGTGATCGTCACCGTCGCGTTTTTCCTGATGCGCCTCGCACCCGGCGGTCCGTTCAGTCTCGAACGCCCGTTGCCACCGCAGATCCTCGCCAACCTGATGGCCCACTACAAGCTCGACCAGCCGCTCTGGGCGCAATATCTCGACTATCTCAAGGGGCTCATGACCGGCGATCTCGGCCCCTCCTATGTCTATCGTGACTTCACCGTGGATGAACTGCTGCTGCAGGGCCTGCCGGTCTCCATCCAGCTCGGCCTGTCGGCACTGGTGCTGGCAACGCTGATCGGCTGCGCGCTCGGCACGATCGCAGCACTCAGGCAGAACCGTCCCGCCGATTACAGCGTGATGGCCGTGGCGCTCATCGGCATCACCATCCCCAACTTCGTCATGGCCCCCGTCCTGACCCTCCTTTTCGCCATCCATCTCGGCTGGCTGCCTGCGGGCGGCTGGGGCGAAGGGGCACTCGTCAACAAGATCCTGCCGGTCTTCGCGCTGGCCCTGCCGCAGATCGCGGTGATCGCCCGGCTGACACGGGGGAGCATGATCGAGGTGATGCGCTCCAACCACATCCGCACCGCACGAGCCTACGGCCTGCCCGCGCATGTGGTGGTGGGACGGGCCCTGCGTGGTGCGCTGTTGCCGGTCATCTCCTATCTCGGCCCGGCGGCTGCCGCCCTCCTGACCGGCTCGGTGGTGATCGAATCGATCTTCGGCGTGCCCGGCATCGGCCGTCACTTCGTTCAGGGCGCACTCAACCGCGACTATACGCTGGTGATGGGTACGGTCGTGACCGTCGCCGTCTTCGTCGTTCTCTTCAATCTCATCGTCGATGTCCTCTATGCGTGGCTCGACCCGAAGGTGCGCCTTGAGTAACGCAACGGCGGATGCCGCCATCATCCCCGCCCGTGATCTGGAAAAGGGCCGCAGCCTCTGGAGCGACGCCATGCGCCGCCTGCGCGCCAACAAGGCCGCCGTCGCCGCCATTTTCACGCTCGCACTGATGGCCCTTGCCTGCGTCATCGGCCCGATGATCTCGCCGCATCCCTTCGACAAGGTCTATCAGTCCTACGTCAAGGCCCGACCGTCGCTCGAACCCTATCCCACCGCAGAGCAGATCCAGGACGATCTCGAACGCGCCCTGCGCCGCGCGCGCGTGACCATCGACAGCTTTTCCGTGGAGGGCGACACGCTCGCGGTCACGCTCAGCGCCGACGAAAAGATCGACCCGCGCATGACCCGCTATATCGACCGCGTGGATGCCTTCGCCAATGCCCGCATCACCGGCGAGGAAAACGACGGCAGGATCCTCCACATCGAGGCCGATGTGGCGCGCACGCTGTTCCTCGCCGGCACCGACCAGAACGGCCGCGACCTGCTCACCCGCATCCTTATCGGCGGCCGCGTGTCGCTCGCCATCGGCCTGCTCGCCACCTTCGTTGCCCTTCTCATCGGCGTCGCCTGGGGTGCCGTCGCGGGCTATGCCGGCGGGCGCATCGACCAGCTCATGATGCGCTTCGTCGATGTGCTCTATTCACTGCCGTTCATCTTCTTCGTCATCATGCTGGTGGTGTTCTTCGGCCGCAATTTCATCCTCATGTTCATCGCCGTGGGCGCCGTCGAATGGCTCGACATGGCACGCATCGTCCGTGGCCAGACGCTCTCCATCAAACGCCAGGAATATGTCGAGGCGGCACGCGCGCTGGGCGTGTCGCAATGGCACATCATCTGGCGCCACATCGTTCCCAACGCCCTTGGCCCCGTGGTCATCTACATGACCCTGCTCGTCCCCAAGGTGATCCTGCTCGAAAGCTTCCTCTCATTCCTCGGTCTCGGCGTGCAAGAGCCCATGACCAGCTGGGGCGTGCTCATCTCCGAAGGTGCGAGAAACATCCAGGACGCCCCCTACCTCCTCATCTACCCCTCCATCTTCCTCGCCATCACCCTCCTCTGCCTCAACTTCATCGGCGACGGATTGAGGGACGCACTCGATCCGAAGGATCGGTGATGCCATGACCGAAACCATCCTCGAAATCCGCGACCTGCGTGTCTCGTTCGATACCCCAGACGGGATCGTAGAAGCTGTGAAGGGGGTGGATCTCGACTTGCGCGCAGGCGAGACCGTGGCGGTCGTCGGCGAGAGCGGATCGGGGAAGAGTCAGCTTGTCATGAGCACCATCGGCCTGCTGGCGGCGAACGGCCATGTCAGCGGCAGCGCGCGCTATCGTGGCGAGGAGCTGATCGGCCTTTCGCAGCGGCGGTTGAACCGGGTGCGCGGGGTGAAGATCTCGATGATCTTTCAAGAGCCCATGACCTCGCTCGACCCGCTGCAGACCATCGAGACCCAGATCGGCGATCCCCTCGTCCATCACAAGGGCATCAGCCGCGGGAACGCGAAGGCGCGGGTGCTCGAACTGCTGGAGCTGGTCGGCATTCCGCGTCCTGCCGAGCGCATGAGCGCCTATCCGCACGAGCTTTCCGGCGGTCAGCGTCAGCGCGTGCTCATCGCCATGGCGCTCGCCAACGAGCCCGACATCCTCATCGCCGACGAACCGACCACAGCACTCGATGTCACCATCCAGGCACAGATCCTCGAACTGCTCGCCGATCTCCAGCGCCGCTTCCGCATGGGCCTGATCTTCATTACCCACGATCTCGGCATCGTCCGCCGCTTCGCCGACCGCGTCCATGTCATGCGGCACGGGCTCGTGGTGGAAGAAGGCGAGGCGTCGGAAATCATGGCCCGCCCGAACCATCCCTACACAAGAGAACTTCTCGACGCCGAGCCCGACGGCACCAAGGCGCCGGTGGACGACAGCGAGGAAATCGTGGTCGATGCCCGGCATGTCGAGGTCGAGTTTCCGCTCAGGGTCAACTGGCTCGGCCGCGTCACCTCCTGCCTGAAGGCGGTGAATGACATCAGCCTCACCATCCGCCGCGGCCAGACCGTGGGCGTGGTCGGCGAGAGCGGCTCGGGCAAGTCGACGCTGGGTCGCGCCATCCTCCGCCTGCTGCCCTCCACCGGCACCATCGTCTTCGCCTCCAACGACGTTTCCGCGTTCACCGAGGAGCGCATGCGCCCCCTGCGCAAGCGCATGCAGGTGGTCTTCCAGGACCCGTTCGGCTCTCTTTCACCGCGCCTCACCGTCGGCCAGATCATCGGCGAGGGGCTGAAACTGCACGAACCGGACCTGAGCGAGAGCGAACGCAGCCAGCGCATCGCCGAAGTCATGGACCGCGTCGGCCTCGACCCGGCCGCCCGGCGCCGCTACCCGCACGAATTCTCCGG
>JAGREZ010000330.1:1361-2854 GCA_020446285.1 Geminicoccaceae bacterium | reverse complement strand
GACAGGTCCCAGCCGGGCACGCTGTTCTCGACGAAATCGATGCCGGGTGCGACGACGAGGCGGTCATAGGCGAGCAAACCGCCGTCGCCGAGCCTCACCATCCGCGCATCGCGGTCGATGCCGATGGCCCGGTCATGCACGACATTGATGCCGTAGTCGCTGGCGAGCCTGTCATAGGTATGCGCGGTCGCCGCCCATTCCTGAAAGCCGCCGATCACGAGGTTGGAGAAAAAGCAGGTGTAATAGGTGCGGCTCGGCTCGACCAGTGTCACCGCGATCGTGCCCTCGCTGTCCTTCGCGATATAGCGGGCGGCCGTCGCCCCGCCGGCACCACCGCCGATCACCACCACACGCGGCCGCGTTTCGGCCCGCGCAAGCATCGGCGTTGCGAGTGTCGCTGCGGAAAGTGCGGTGAACTGTCTGCGTCCGAGCTTCATGGAAAGCCTCCCTGATTGGTATGTTCGAGCTATTCCAGTGTTTCGAAATAGACGGCGAGACTGGCGATCTCCTCATCGGAGAGCCGCGCGGCCATCATCTGCATGACCGGATGAACACGATATCTTGCCTTGTAGGCGTGCATGGCAGTGACGAAATCCTCCTCCGGCCAGCCGGTGATCGAGGGAATGCCCGCATCCGCACCATCGACGCGATGACAGGTCGTGCATTCCGAAGAGAGGTATTCGCCGTAGGCCGGGTCTCCCTCGATGGCCAGCGTCGCGGGATCGACATCGGGATCACGGGCGAACGCCGTGGGCGCGCTCTCGACGATATTGGCCGGACTGGCCGAATAGCCGCGCAGGAAGGCGATCACATGCCGGCGATCATCGGCATCGCCGATCCCGCGAAAGTTCATGTTGGTGTCCGAAACGAGGCTTTTCGGGTTCGCGATATAGATGTCGAGCTTCTCGCGGTCCCACACCATGCCATCCCGCCCGGCGCGGGCGAGCCCCCTGGAATAGTCGAAATCCGTGAGCCCGCCGGCGCGCCGGCCGAACAGGCCGTTGAGCTGGGGGCCGACCTTGTGTCCGGCTCCCTCGCCGATCTCGTGACAGCTCCGGCACTGGCGAAACACTACCGCACCGCGCCCGGCATCGCCCGTTTCGGCCGCCTGCACCGGTGACATCGCCGGCACGAGTGCCGCGAAGGCGAGCGTCATCCGGCGAAATGGCGAGGCGCTAATCGAGATTCTCCTCGGGTGTCACGTCGAGCACCTGCGCGCGCGAGGTGATTTCCACGGACTCCCTGCAATTCTCCATGCACACCTCGCCGACGACAAATCCGGCTTCCGTCTCCTCGCGATCATCCATGAAGAAATTGTCCTCGTTGGGCAGGCGCACTTCGAGGAAGTTCTCGCGGCTCAGCTCGAAATCGTCATCGACGAGATCGTTCATGTAGAGAAGATAGGCGGTGATCGCGTAGACATCGTCGGCTTCGAGCGTCTGCGCATTGCCGAACGGCATCGCCCGGTTGACATAGTCCCAGACGGTCGAGAG
>JAGREZ010000330.1:0-1259 GCA_020446285.1 Geminicoccaceae bacterium | reverse complement strand
CAGATGGCGCAATTGTCGGCGAACACGATTTCGCCATCCTCGACATTGCCCGAACCTTCGGGAAGGCCCGCGCCATCGGGGCGGACATCGATATCCCAGGCGGCGACCTCATTGCCGGTCGCCAGCCGGCCGAGACCGAACGCGCCATCATCGCGCAGCGGACTGGCGTTGGATGCGGCCATCATTTCCTCGACGACCGGCTCGCCGGCCTGGGTGCTGGCATAGGTGGCGAGATAGGCGATGACGTCGTCGATATCCGCCTGCTCGCGCAGCCCGGCAAAGGTCATCCGCGTGCCCTTGAACATGTCCCTCGGGCTGGCAAGGAACTGCGCGAGCGTTTCCTCGCTCCAGACCACATCCGATCCGCTCATGCCGCCGGAATAGCTGAAATCCTCGAGACTGCCGGCCTGACGGCCGATGATGTCGTTGAGCTGCGGACCGATGCGGTGTGCGGCATTGATCCCGATCTGATGACAGGCCTTGCACTTCCTGAACACCTTCTCGCCGGCCTCGACATTGCCGGCGGCGAGAGCATGGCCGGCCGGCAGCATGGCGAGAAGGGCAAGGCCGGCGAGCGATAGTGCGGCTTCACGAAACCTCGACATTTTCCACCCCGCCCTCTTCGCTGACATACCAGGTCTGGATACCGTTGTTGTGATAGATCGAGTTGACCCCGCGCACCTTGCGCAACGCTTCCTTGGTCGGCTGGACATAGCCGCTGCTGTCATGCGCGCGGGATTGCAGGAGGAGCGGTTTTCCGTCCCAGACGAAATCGAGGTAGAAACGGTGCATCGACTTGTCGAGGCTCGGTCCGTCCATGCGCGCCTCGCGCCAGTTGATACCGCCGTCGAGCGTCACATCGACCCGCGGGATCGTGCCCCGGCCGGACCAGGCGATACCGGTGAGCACCGTCGGTCCGGGGCCATGGGTCATGGGCGCCTGCGGACTGGGGCTGGTGATGACCGACTTCGCATCCATCTGCCAGGTGAAGCGGCGGGCGCGGCCATCATCCAGCAGATCGGTATATTTGCTCGTTTCCTCGCGATGGTGCCAGGGCTCGTCGCCGACCTCGATCCGGCGCAGCCACTTCACCCACATGTTCCCTTCCCAGCCGGGTACGACGAGCCGCACCGGATAGCCCTGTTCGGGACGCAGCGCCTCACCGTTCATCCCGAAAGCCACGAGACAATCGTCGAGCGCCTTTTCCATCGGCACCGAACGGGTCATGGCCGAAGCGTCCGCCCCTTCGGGAAGGATCC
>JAGREZ010000329.1:1756-10119 GCA_020446285.1 Geminicoccaceae bacterium | reverse complement strand
CGCCCGCCGCCATCCACGGACCTATTCGCCCGGCCTGTACCAGGCATCGAGCCCCTTCTGCAGCTGCTCCGCGGCTTCCTCGGGCGTCTGCGTCCCGTTGATGACATTGGCCGAGACCACCCACATCTCGTTCCATGTATTGGGCGTGCCGCGCGACAGGATCTGATGCGCCACGCGGATGGACTGGCTGCATTCGCCGCGCCAGGACATGAAGGTCCGGGCAACCGGATCATCCAGCGAGATTTCATGATTCGACAGGGAGAAGAAGCCCGGAATCTCGTTGGAATAGAGCTCGGCGAATTCCTGTGAGGTGACCCATTCGAGGAAGGTGCGCGCCGCTTCGGCGTTCTTGCTGGCGGGATTCATGCCGAGCGCGATGTCGACGTGATCGGAAATGAAGCACTCGTCGCCCTCCTTCGCCACCGGCGGCCTGAACGCGCCGAGTTCGAAATCGCTGTCCCGGCTGAAGCCGGCGATTTCCCATGAGCCGGTCGGATAGATGGCGGCCCGGCCGAGGGTGAACATGTTCTGGCTGTCGGGATAGGATTGTGCCTCGTAGCCCATCGGCATGAAATCGGCCCAGCGCGCGATGGTGCGGAAGGGTGCCACATAGTCCTCGTCGGTGAATTTGGCTTCACCGGCGATGAGTGCCGCACGCCCCTTCTCGCCCTTCCAGTAATTCGGACCGATATTGGTATATCCCATGGTCGCCGATTCCCACTGGTCGGCGGTGCCCATGGCGAGCGGCACATAGGTGCCGTCGTCGCGAATCGTCTCGAGCAGGGTGAAGAACGCCTCCTCGGTCGCCGGAACCTCGAGACCGAGCTCGGCGAAGGCGTCCTTGTTGTACATGAAGCCGTGGATCACGGATGCCATCGGCACGCAGAAGGTCGAGGCACGGTCGTCGGTCTGCCATGCGGCAAGCGCGAAATCCGGGAAGCTGGAAAGCCCGTCGAGATCGGAAATGTCGGCGAGATTGCCCTGCTGGAACAGCTGCAGGGCGGCATCGAATGGCCGGCAGGTGATGAGATCGCCGGCCGTACCGCCTTCGAGCTTGGCATTGAGCGCGGCATTGTATTCGCGCGGAGCCGTCGGCGCGAAGGTCACCTCGATGTCCGGATGATGGGCGTTGAACGCCGGAATGATCCGGTCCTGCCAGATCTGCAGGTCGTCATTCCGCCAGCTCTCGATCAGCAGTTCGGCGGCCTGGACATCCGCCGCCGCACCCAGCACCGCCAGCGATGCAGCCGTTACCGCATACATTCCTCGCATGATTCAGCCTCCAGATCTTTTCGTTCAGATTCTTTTCGTGCATTTCCGGGCGAACGCGGTTCGGGGCGTTCGCGCCTTCGGTGTTGCGCCAATTCTAGCCGCGCGCCCGGCGCAAGTCACCATGTGCCTCGTCCATGCGCCGTCGCGCCTCAGCCAGTCCGGCGCCATCGAGCATCAGCACGGCAACGGGGATGTCGAAGCCCGCGGCTTCCATCGCCCGGCCGGCGGCCTCGACACTCTCGCCCGATATCGCGGCGGCGATGCGGACGGCGCGTTCGCGCAGTTTGGCATTACTCGCGACGACATGAACCATGTAGCCGTCATAGACACGACCGAGCCGCGTCATGAGCAGGGTCGAATAGAGATTGAGCGCCACCTTCTGCGCCGTTCCGGCCGCAAGACGGGTCGAGCCCGCAAGGAATTCGGGCCCGGTCTCCAGCAGGACGGGAATCCCGGCTCCGGCAAGCAGCGGCGCGCCCGGATTGCAGGCCAGCGCCACTGTCAGCGAGGAACATTCCAGCGCCACCTTCTGGGCCTCGAGGGTGTAGCGGGTGGTTCCCGAAGCAGCGACGGCAATCATCACATCGTCGCGGCCGAGCGCCAGCGCTTCCGCCTGCATTCTCGCCGCACCGGAATCATCCTCCGCACCCTCGATGCTCCGGTGGAGCGCATCCAGCCCCCCCGCAAGCAGAAAGGAAAGACGCTCGTGCGGCCAGCCGAACGTCGGAAACAGCTCGACCCCGTCCTGCACGGCGATACGTCCGGATGCACCGGCGCCGACCAGCACCAGTCGCCCGCTGCCTCCGGCGAGCCGCTCGGCCGACAGCTCTACCGCCCGTTCGAGCGCCGGCAGGGCCCGTTCGACCGCATCGAGCGCGATCCGCTGACGGCCGAGCATGGCGCCGAGCGCGCGTGCGACCGGCCAGCGGTCCCAACCCTCTTCCGTCTCGATCCGGCCTTCGGTCTCCATCGTCTCGTCTCCCGGTTTGTCGAATCCCGTATCACCTGCTGGTCCGGCCCGTCTGAAGACCGCAATGCGGGCCGGAATGCAAGCCCCATGTTTCGCGTCAACGTTTCGCGTCAGCCACGAATTCGCATCGTCGGGGCTCGCCAACCGCGTTCAAAGCGTGTACCCGTCCGGTCCGGCAGACAAGCGGAGCAGGACATGGACAGGATCATCATTCGGGGTGGCACGCCATTGAAGGGGAGGATTCCGGTCAGCGGCGCGAAGAACGCCGCCCTGCCCATTCTCGCGGCGGCCATCCTGAGCGACGAGCCCCTGCGCCTGACGAACGTGCCGGACCTCGCCGACATCCACTCCATGCTGCGCCTTCTGCAGATTCTCGGCGTCGAGGCGCGCCATGTGGCGGGCGAACCCGGCTCCATGGAGATGCGCTGCACCGATGTGCTGAGCACGGTGGCACCCTATGAGCTCGTGCGCAAGATGCGCGCCTCGGTGCTGGTTCTGGGCCCCCTGCTCGCGCGCGAGCATGAAGCGAGGGTCTCGCTTCCGGGAGGTTGCGCCATCGGCACGAGACCGATCGACCTGCATCTTTCGGGCCTCGAACGCATGGGTGCGCGGATCGAGCTCGCCGAGGGCTATGTGCAGGCAAGTGCCGGCGACGGCCTCGCGGGCGCCGAGATCCGCCTTGCCGTTCCATCGGTCGGCGCCACCGAGAACCTGATGATGGCGGCCTCGCTGGCACGCGGCGAGACGGTCATCGAGAACGCCGCGCGCGAGCCCGAGATCGTCGATCTCGCCACCTGCCTTCGCGCCATGGGAGCGTTGATCGAGGGTGCCGGCGGCGAACGTATCGTCATCGAGGGACGCGACCGCCTGCATGCCGGCGCCCACGCGATCATGCCGGACCGGATCGAGGCGGGGACCTATGCCATGGCGGCGGCGGCGACGGGTGGCGATGTCGTCCTCGGCGGGATGCACCGGGACCTGTTCGGCGCGGCCGGCGCCAGTCTCGAAAAGGCCGGCGTCAGGCTCGAGGACGCTCCGGGCGGCATGCGCGCGAGCCGGGCCAACGGCCTGCATGGCACGGATGTCATGACCCAGCCCTTTCCGGGCTTCGCCACTGACCTGCAGGCGCAGTTCATGGCGCTCATGTGCGTTGCCGACGGTGCCTCGATGATCACCGAGACGATCTTCGAGAACCGCTTCATGCATGTGCCGGAACTCATGCGCATGGGCGCCAACATCACGGTCCAGGGCTCGTCCGCGCTCGTTCGCGGCGTCGACCGGCTCAAGGCGGCACCGGTGATGGCGACCGACCTGCGCGCCTCCGTCTCGCTCGTGATCGCGGCGCTCGCCGCCGAGGGCCGCACCGAACTGAACCGGATCTATCACCTCGATCGCGGCTATGAACGGCTCGAACGCAAGCTCGCCGATGTCGGCGCGGATATCGAGCGCATCGCCTGAAGGGCTCCCCTCCATGCGATCACCGGACCGGTATCGCCGGCCAGGGGGCGAGGCGGTGTGCGGCGCATCGCTTCAGGGCGGCACGTTTCAAGCGCGCTACTGGGCGACGCGCGAATGCTGTCTTATAGTCGTGATGACGCCACGCTCCACACCGCTGTCCCGTGCGAGGAACGATGCCTGACTTTCCCATTGTCGATGCCCATGTCCACCTCATCGACCCGGCACGGGTTCCGCTGTCCTGGGGCGAGAGCGCGCCCGCCATCAACCGGCCGCATCTGCCCGCGGATCTCGATGCCGCCCGCGGCGATACCGAGATCGAGGCGTTCACCTTCATCGAGGTCGATGTCGTCGAGGGGCGTCATATCGATGAGGCGCAGATGGTAAGCGGGATCGCACAGGCCGAACCGCGTCTGAAGGCGATCGTCGCCCATGCGCCGGTTCACAAGGGCCGGGCCGTCGACGGGGATCTGGCCGAACTTGCACGGATTCCGCTCATGCGCGGCATTCGCCGGTTGCTGCAACAGGAGAGCGACCCCGAATTCTGCCTGCGGCCGGAATTTCTCGAGGGCCTCTCCTGCCTGCCCGCGCACGGACTGCATTTTGAGATCTGCATCTATCATCATCAGCTCGCCGCGGCCGTCGAGATGGTCAGACGGTGCGAAAACGTCACCTTCATGCTCGATCACATCGCCAAGCCCGGCATCCGCGACGGGCTGCGCGAGCCATGGGCGCGCGGAATCCGCGAGATGGCAGCACTGCCCAACGTCGCCTGCAAGGTTTCCGGCGTGGTCACCGAGGCGGACCACGCGAACTGGAAACCCGACCAGCTCGACTTCTATATTCACCATGTTATCGATTCGTTCGGATTTGACCGGGTATGCTTCGGCAGCGACTGGCCCGTGGTCAATCTGGCCGCGGATCATCGCCGCTGGATCGACCTGCTCGACACCTCGCTCAGACATGCGCGCAGTGACGAGCTCCGGCGTCTCTATCGCGACAATGCACTGGGCTTTTACCGTATGGCACGATAGCCGATGCTTCAGCTCTTCCGCCCGAGGCGAACCGCGGCACCGCCGCCGACACCGTCGCCGAGACGCCATCCCGCGCTCGCGCTGCTGATCGAGCGTGCGCGCCTGTCGGCAGCGGATGCCGAGCGGGCGGCCGCCGAAGCGCAGGACACGCGCGATCCGTTGCCGGCCGTTCTCGCCCGGCTGGAGCTCGTTTCGGGTCAGGAGTGGATGAAGCTCATGGCCGAACATTACGGCCTGCAGGTCGCCGATCCGGACGATTATCCCGACACGCCGATCCTTCCCGAGGCATTTTCCAGCCGCTTCCTGCGCCAGCGATGGGTGCTGCCGCTGGCGCGGGAGGATGACACGCTCTGGCTCGGCATGGCCGATCCGGCCGACGAGGCGACGGTCCAGGCTGCGCGTCTTGCCTGCGATTGCCAGATCGTGCCGGTCGCCGCATCGGTCGAGGATCTCAAGGCCGCCTATGCCCGTTTCTTCGAGAGCGGCCAGGCGGCGATCAGGGAAATCGTCGAGGGCATCGACGAGACGGCGGACGGCGAGGATCCCGATTCGCTCGAGCATCTGATCGACCAGGCGAAGGAAGCGCCGGTCGTGCGTCTCGTCAACCAGCTCCTCAATGACGCGCTGACGATGGGCGCCTCCGACATTCACGTCGAACCCTATCGGGACAGGCTGCAGGTGCGCTACCGCATCCATGGTCACCTGCGCGAGATCGGCGCCCCGCCGGCGAGGCTCGCCGCCGCCGTCATCTCGCGCATCAAGATCCTCGCAAAACTGGACATCGCCGAACGGCGGCTGCCACAGGACGGCCGCACCCAGCTCACCCTCGGCGACCGCCGGATCGACCTTCGCGTCGCCACCATTCCCACCATGAACGGCGAAAGCCTCGTCCTTCGCCTGCTCGACACCTCCGCCGCCGGCGCCGACCTCGAAAGCGTCGGCCTCGACGGCGAGCGCGAGGCATCGTTGCGCGAGCAGCTCGCCGCACCGCACGGCATGATCCTCGTGACCGGCCCCACCGGCAGCGGCAAGACGACGACGCTCTATGCCGGCCTTCGCCAGCTCGACGCGGTGCGCGACAAGATCATCAGCATCGAGGATCCGGTCGAATACCAGATCGAGGGGGTGACGCAGATCCAGGTCCGCCCGGAGATCGACCTCACCTTCGCCCGGATCCTGCGCTCGGTGGTGCGTCACGATCCCAATGTCATCATGGTCGGCGAGACACGCGACGGCGAAACGGCGGAGATCGCCGTGCATGCGGCGCTCACCGGCCATCTGCTCCTGACCACCCTGCATACCAACAGTGCCGCCGGAGCGGTCGCCCGGCTTCTCGACATGGGTGTCGAACCCTATCTGCTCGCGTCAGTCCTTCGCGCCATCGTCGGTCAGCGCCTTGTCGGCAAACTCTGCCCCGAATGCCGCGAGCCGCATCCGGCAAGCGAGATCGAACGCACCATCCTCGCCCGTTCCGGCCTGCATGTGCCACATGATCTCATGCTCCATCGTCCGGTCGGTTGCCGCAGCTGCAACGAGATCGGCTTCACCGGACGCATCGGCATCTTCGAGCTGCTGCTCGTCGACGATGCGATCCGCCAGTTCATCCGCGACAGGGCACCCACCCAGGACATTCTCGATGCGGCGCTGCGTGCCGGCATGACCACCATGTTCCGCGACGGCGCACGCAAGGCCATGGACGGGCTCACGACCTTCGAGGAGGTATGCCGGGTGACCGAGGAGGCCTGACAGCCGTGTTGAGGAACTCATGCCGAATTTCGCCTACAAGGCCCTGACCGCCAGCGGCGAGCGCGTGTCCGGCGAGGTCGACGCCTTCGACCGCAAGGCGGCGATCCAGCGCCTGCAGGCCGACGGGCTCATACCGATCGATGCCGAACCGGCGGCCGCCGCGCGCGGTTCGTCCGCCGCATCCGCATCCGCATCCGCCCCGTCGGCGCGCGCGAGCCAGCATGTCACCACCTTCACCCGCGAACTCTCCACATTGTTGAGAGCCGGCGAGCCGATCGAGCGGGCGCTGGCGCTGGTGATCGACGACAGCGGTGATCGCAAGCTCTCGGCAGCCCTCGGTCGCGTGCTCGGCAAGGTACGCAGCGGCCAGCCGTTCAGCGAGGCGCTCGCCATGGAGCCCCGCCATTTCTCGCGGCTGTTCGTGGGCATGGTGCGTGCCGGCGAGGCGACCGGCCGCCTGCACGAACAGCTCGGCGAAATCGCGACCTTGCAGGAACGCGAGGCCGACGTGCGGCGCAAGCTCGTCGCGGCGATGACCTATCCGCTCATTCTGGTGGTCGTGGCGCTCGCCTCGATCGCGCTGCTGATGGGATATGTCGTCCCCCAGTTCGCGCCGCTCTTCGCCAATGCGATGGATCGCCTGCCCGCCTCGACACGCTGGATCCTGAATTTCTCGTCCTGGATCGAGACCAATGGCCGGGTCGGGTTCATCGGCTTGTCGATTGCGGTTCTGGGCCTGCTGCTCGCCCTGCAGACCGGCATCGCCCGTCCGCTTCTCGACCGCCTGTCGCTCGGTCTGCCGATGATCGGCACCATCGGTCGCGAGCGGGCAACGGCACAGCTCGCGCGCGGGCTCTCGACCCTGCTTCGCGGCGGACTGGATCTGCCGGCGGCGATCGCCATGACCCGCGAGATGATCGCCAATACCGTCGTGCAGGCCGCGCTCGCGCGCGCGCTCGGCCAGATCCGCCAGGGCCGAAGGCTCGCCGATGCGCTCAAGGACGAGGATTTCGTCGTGCCCATGGGCCTGCGCCTGTTCCGCACGGGCGAGGAGAGCGGTCGGCTGGCGGAGCTTTCGGGCTATCTCGCCGATCAGCTCGAAGCGCGCATCGTCAACCGCACGACGAGGCTGGTGTCGCTGATGGAACCGCTGCTCGTGGTCACACTCGGCGTTGCCGTCGGCGGGATCGTGATCTCCATTCTCAATGCGGTGCTGACCGTGAACGAGCTGGCCATTTGATCCTTCCCCGTGACGGCGAGGTCGAACTGATCGAACGGGCGTTCGGTGCCGGGGAGGCCGCCTCATGGTTCGCACGGTTGCGCGACGGTATCGACTGGCGACAGGAAGAGCTGCGCATCATGGGCCGGATGGTCGCCGTGCCGCGCCTGACCGCATGGTATGGCGACCATGGCTATCGCTACAGCGGCGTCGATCATCCGCCGCGAAAACTCACTGACGATCTCGAGACCCTGCGCCGCAAGGCTGAAGACCTGTCCGGGGCGAGCCTGAACAGCGTTCTCGCCAATTTCTACCGAAGCGGCGATGACGCGATGGGCTGGCATGCCGACAATGAGCGGGAACTCGGCGGGCAGCCGGTGATCGTCTCGCTCTCCTTTGGCGGCGCGCGCCGCTTCTCGCTGAAACACCGCCACGAACCGGCCCTTCGGGTCGACATCGAACTTGCCGGCGGCTCATGCCTCGTCATGCGCGGCGCCACCCAGACCTACTGGCTCCACCGCATCGCACGAACGAAAAAGGCCGTCGATCCCCGCATCAACCTCACCTTCCGCCGCATCCTACCCCACTGACGAACCAACTGGCACGGGCCAACAAAATACCCGCCGCAGGCAGCGGGTACTACCCTTTGCGTTCAGGCGCCACGCAG
>JAGREZ010000329.1:0-1584 GCA_020446285.1 Geminicoccaceae bacterium | reverse complement strand
CGCTTCGCTCCTCCAGATCCGCCGCCAGCAGCGGGGAATGGACCCGAAGAGATTCAACCGGCGTCGTAGGCGACGCGGAAGCCGAGGTGACTTGCGGCACTGTCGGGACTGCGTCCCGTTCGCGCGGCAATCCGGTAGCGATGGCAATAGCTTCTGTGACACAGAAAGGAGCCGCCCTTCATGACCCGCTCGCGCTCGGCCCGCGCCTGTGCGTCGCGCCTTTTCGCCGAACGCCCGAGGGAGCGCACACGAAAGGCATCCGCGCACCATTCCCAGACATTGCCCGCCATGTTGTAGAGGCCATGGCCATTGGGCTCGAAGCTTCTCACCGGAGCCGTCGCGATCCAGCCATCCGCGCCGGTATTGTCGGAAGGAAAATGCCCCTGCCAGATGTTGCAGGGAAGAAACGTCCCGTCGTCGGGCTCGCGATCACCCCAGGGATAGATCCCCGCGGCATTGCCGCCATGCGCGGCCGTTTCCCATTCCGCCTCGCCGGGCAACCGGCCACCGCACCAGGCGGCGAAGGCGGTCGCATCGTTCCAGGAGATATGGGTGACCGGATGATCGTCCAGTCCGGCGATATCCGAACCGGGTCCGAGCGGATGCTTCCAGCAGGCACCATCGACGCGGCGCCACCACGGTACGTCGACGACGGCTTTCGTCGGCGGAAATCCCTCGGGCAGCAGCCCGATGAAGACGAACGACCAGCCGAAACGTTCGGAATCGGTCCGGTATCCGGTCGCCTCGGCGAACGCCGCGAAGCGTGCATTGCTCACGGTGACGGGTTCGATCAGAAAATCGCGCAGCCGCACGGAACGCTGCGGAGCTTCGCCATCGGCGGCAATGACGGGCTCGGCGGTGCCGATCATGTTCCTTCCGCCGGCGATCCTGACCGCCTCGTCCCGTCCGTTCATCCGGATCCGCGTCCGGCGATGAATGCAGCGATGTGTGGTGACACCTTCCGGTTGAGATCCGGGCCGCAAAAAAGCGTCTCGTGGCCGCCATCCACATCGACCGCCACGCTGCCGGGCGCGAGCCCCCCGTCCGGCAGCGCACCGCCTGCGACGAGCTTGTGTACGGCATGGGTCTGTCCGCAACCGACGAGTTCGTCCTGACGCGCCTCGATGGAAAGGATCGGCACGGATCCGAGCCGGGAAGGATCGATCGTGACACCGGCAACGCGCATGTCCCCGGACGCGAGTTCGGCATTGCGCAGGATCCGCTCGATCATGTCGCCATAGAGTTCGGCCGGCAGGTCGAGCAGGTGATGCAGGTCGCTGTGCATGCGTTCATAGGGACCGCTGACGCCGGAAAGCAGCTCGCTCCACAGGCCCGCCTGGGTTTCGAGATAACTGCCCGGATTGGTCGCGGCGTAGGTCATGAGCTGATAGAATCCCGGATAGACCTTGCGGCCCGCGCCCCGGTAGCGCTCGGGCGTGACGGCCGCGAGCTGGCTCTCGAGCGATCCCTCGGGAAGGAGGTCGAGCCAGTGCTGCAGCGGTCCCGCCGCCTGCCGCGTATCCACGGGTGAACCGAGCAGAATGATCCCCGGTGGCAGGGCCGATCCGCGTGCATGGGCGAGCA
>JAGREZ010000328.1 GCA_020446285.1 Geminicoccaceae bacterium | reverse complement strand
CGAGCAGGTAGGCACCGAGGCCACGACCGATGAATTCGGGCATCAGGCCGAAATAGGCAAGTTCCACATCGTCGCCCTTGCGCCCGTCGAGCTCCGCATAGCCGGCGGGCACACCGTGCACCCAGAGGACGCGGATATCGGTGAGCGGATCGCCGATGATCGCCGAAAGTTCGTCATCCGGCATTTGCCCCCTGCTCCACCACACCCATGGACCGCCGACGCCGGAATAGAGGAAGCGGTAGAAGGCGAGCGTCGGAGCGAGTGCGCGGACGATTTCCGTTCCCTCGCAGGGTGGCTGTGCCGGAGGACCGCCGGGGGGAGCGAACATCTCCAGATGGCTGGTCACGGAGCGTACCTTGCCGATGATCGACGGGCGCCTGCCGGTACCGGCGTTCGGTCGTTCGTCGCTCATGCTTCGACCGGTGTGTCCTGGCGGCCGCCCCATTCGGTCCACGATCCGTCATAGACCGCCACGTCGAAGCGCCCCAGCACGGCGAATGCCAGCGCAAGCGTCGCCGCGGTGACACCGGAGCCGCAGCTGGTCGTGATGGGCCGGCCGGAATCGATACCGGCGGGAGCGAGCAGTGCCGCGAGTTCGTCACGCGGCTTCATCCGGCCATCGGCGCCGATCACCTCGGTGACCGGCAGGTTGAGGCTTGCCGGAATGTGGCCGCCGCGCAGGCCCTCGCGAGGTTCGGGCTCGCTCGCGCTGAAACGTCCGGCGGAACGTGCGTCGACGATCTGTTCGCGCCTCGAGGTGAGATTGCCGCGAATCTGTTCAAGATCGCGCAGGAGCAGATTGTTCTGCCTTGCCGTGAAATGTCGCTCCGACGGCGTGGAAGGAAGGTCGCCGGTCTCGCGGCCTTCCTTCACCCAGAGCCCGAGGCCGCCATCGAGGACGGCGACATCGTCATGGCCGTACAGGCGGAACATCCACCATGCCCGGGCACTCGCCGAGAAGCCGTTATTGTCGTAGACGACGATCCGCGATCCGTCGCCGAGGCCGAGCTTGCGGACCCGTGCCGCGAACTTGACCGTGCCCGGCACCATGTGCGGCAGGTCGCTCGACGAATCGGCAATGTCATTGATGTCGAAATGGACGGCGCCGGGGATATGTATGTCTTCGAACTCCTTTCTGGCGTTCCGGCCGAGTGCCGGCATGAACCAGGTGGCATCGACGACGCGCAGGTCGGGCGCGCTCATGTGAGCGGCCAGCCATTCGGTCGTGACCAATGGCGAGTTCGAGGCAAGGGCCATTCCGCGATTTCTCCCTAGAGCGTTTCCCGATTGGGTAAAATCGGGAAGACGGCTCCATTTCGTTGTTTCGCCGCATTTCCTGATCGTTCAGATGGTTCCATCCAAACGGGAAAAGCTCCAGTGCTCAGGCGCATTCACTTCGTTCATTCACCCGAGCACTAGCTCCTTGTTTTTGCATCAATTTTTCCAGACAGATCAGTATAGTCTGTCTGGATCGATGCACTAGTGCTCAGGCACATTCACTTCGTTCATTCACCCGAGCACTGGTTCCTTGTTCTTGCATCAATTCATCCAGTCAGATCAACATGATCGGACTGGATCGATGCACCGGGATCCGGTATCGGGCGGCAGCCGGCCGTACGGCATGGCTGCGCCGTCGCGCTCAGTCCGCGAACCAGGGCGGCACCGGCAGTCCCTTCTTGCGCAGGAAGGCCGGATTGAAAAGCCTGGATTGATAGCGGGAGCCCGAATCGCAAAGGACCGTGACGATGGTGTGCCCCGGACCCATCTCGCGGGCGAGCCGCACGGCGGAGGCGACATTGATCGCCGATGATCCGCCGAGCACGAGCCCTTCCTCCCCGATCAGCCGCCACAAGAGCGACAGTGCCTCCTCATCGGATATCCTGTACGCATCGTCGATCGGAGCGCCCTCGAGATTGGCGGTGATCCTGCCCTGGCCGATTCCCTCGGTTATCGAGCTGCCTTCCGCCTTGAGTTCGCCATGCTTGACATGGTGATAAAGTGCCGCGCCGTGTGGATCGGCGAGCTGGATTCGTACCGACGGCTTTTCCTTCTTCAGGCGCATCGCGACGCCGGCGAGCGTACCCCCGGTTCCGACGGCACAGGTGAAGGCATCGATCCGGCCGTCCGTCTCGTCCCAGATCTCGCGTCCCAGATTCTCGAAATGTCCGTTGCGATTGGCGATATTGTCGAACTGGTTGGCCCAGATGGCCCCGTCGGGCTCGCTCGCCGCCATTTCCTCCGCGAGACGACCCGAATATCTGACATAGTTGTTCGGGTCACGATAGGGCACCGCCGGAACCTCGATGAGCCTTGCGCCGCAGGCCCGGATCATGTCCTTCTTCTCCTGGCTCTGCGTTTCGGGAATGACGATGACCGTTCTGTATCCGCGGGCATTGCCCACGACGGCAAGCCCGATGCCGGTATTGCCGGCGGTGCCCTCGACGATGACGCCGCCCGGGCGAATGCGCCCTGCGGCTTCGGCATCCTCGATGATGGCGAGCGCTGCCCGGTCCTTGATCGAGCCGCCGGGATTGAGAAATTCGCACTTGCCGAGAATGTCGCAACCGGTCTCGTCGCTCAGGCGCCGCAGGCGGACAAGCGGCGTATGGCCGATGAGATCGATCAGACCCGAACGTGAATTCATCAGACTTCCATGTGAAATGGATGCTTCTACTGGCGCAATTCGTAAGGTAACGAACGCGGAGCGGCAAGTATGACGGCGGATTTCGCGGCCTGCGAGGCGGCGGTGCGCGAACGGATGGAAGCGCCGGTCGAGCGTATCGAGACACACGCGGCGGTCATTCTCCTTGGTGGAGATGCGGCCTTCAAGCTGAAGAAGCGTGTCGTCTTTTCCTTCCTGGATTTCCGCACATCGCAGGCGCGCGAACGGGCCCTGCGCAACGAACTCGAGCTCAATCGCCGCACCGCGCCGGAACTTTATGTCGAGGTCCTGCCGATCACCGTCTCGGCCGGCCGGGCCGAACTCGACGGTTCGGGCGAGATCGTCGACTGGGTGCTGCGCATGCACCGTTTTCCGCAATCGGCAAGGCTGGATCGCGTTGCCCGCGACGAGGGCCTGTCTGCCGGACTGGCCGAGGCGCTGGGCACGGAGATCGCGCGTTTTCATGCCCGTCTCGCTCCGCTTTTTGACAAGGGGGGCGTTGTCGCGCACCGGGAGATCGAAGCCGGCAATGAGGAGGATCTGCGCCGCTCGGTGCCGGCGATTCTTGACCGGGATGAGGTGGAGAGCTTCATCCTGCGGGTGCGCGAGGCTCGCGAAGTGATGGAACCCCTGCTCGAGAGCCGCCGCGAAGGCGGTTTCGTTCGCCAGTGTCACGGAGACCTGCATCTCGAGAACATCGCGCTCGTGAACGGCAAACCTGTGCTCTTCGATGCGATCGAATTCAATGACGACTTCGCCGGGATCGACACGATCTATGATCTCGCCTTTCTGGTCATGGATCTTCTCGAACGTCGCCAGCGTGAGGCGGCATGGCAGTTGCTCGATGCCTATCTGGGCGTTTCGTTCGACCATCAGGGACTGGCATTGCTGCCCTTCTTCCTTGCGACACGGGCGGCGATCCGCGCGAAGATCGAGGCATTCGCCGGACATCGCGAGGCGGCCGGGGCCTATCTCCGTTTCGCCGGTTTTTCGCTCGATCCGCCGCCGCCACGGCTGGTAGCGGTGGGCGGACTTTCCGGGACCGGCAAGACCACCATTGCCCGCGCGATCGCACCGGGAACCGGCGCCGATCCGGGGGCGGTATTGCTGCGCTCGGATGTGATCCGCAAACGGCTCATGGGCGTAGCGCCTGCCGTACGGCTGGGCGACGAAGCCTATGGTGGCGAGGTCACCGGGCGTGTGTTCGAGGCGCTGTTCGCAATGGCCGCAACGCTGCTCGATGCCGGCCGCACGGTCATTCTCGATGCTGTCTTCGCCCGTCCGGAACAACGCGCCGCCGCAGCCGCTGTCGCCCGCGAGGCGGGTGTACCATTCACCGGTTTCTGGCTGGAAACGAGCTCCGGACAACGGCTGGAGCGTGTCGTTCGCCGAACGGGCGATGCGTCCGATGCCGATGCCCGTGTCGTCGGAATGCAGGACGGCTACGATGTCGGTGACATCGACTGGATCCGGATCGATACCGGCGGCAGCCGGAACGAGAGCATCGAACGGGTCCGCCACCATATCGGCGTGTCGACGAAATGCCGACATCCGTCGGGCGCAGCCGGCGGCTGATGCTTCGGTCCAGACAGATCCCACTGATCTGACTGGATAAACTGATGCAGGAACAGGGAACTGGTGCTCGGGTGAATGAACGAAGTGAATGCGCCTGAGCACCAGGGGAAGGCTCAAGCATGTGCGGATGGTTCGCGCTTTCGATCACGCCGTTGTGCTTTCGGGTGATCTTCGATGTCGCTTCCCCGCAAGGCGCTCAAGGGCGGAGACAGGGGCGGGGAAAGAGGGCGAGATGATCGCGGTGGACCGGCGGGCGTTGCGGCCCGCCGGTCACATGCTCAGTTCTGGTAGTACTTTCCATAGTAGCCGGAATAGCTTCCGCTGTCCGCGTAGCCATACTGGGCGTGCTTGCGGATATTGACGCGGGAGAGGACCACACCGGCAATCTCGCCGCCCGCATCCGCCACCTGCTGGATGCCGGCCTGGGCGACATTGCGCGGGGTCTCCTGCCACCGCACCACATAGAGGGTGCGGTCGACCATCGGCGAGAGGATGAGGCTGTCGGATACGGCACCCACCGGCGGGCTGTCGATGATGACCAGATCGAACCTGGAACTCACCTGATCGAGCAGCATGCGCATCCGGTCCGAGCGGAAGAGGTCGGGCGGGCTGACCGGGGCCATGCCGGCCGGCACGAATTTCATGCCCGACTTCTCGTCCGTGCGCATGGCCTCGGCGAGGCTGAGGTCGCCATAGAGGATATCGGCAAGGCCGTTGGTGTTGGACACGCGAACGACCTCGTGCAGGCGCGGACGGCGCAGGTCGGCGTCGATCAGCAGCGTGTTGAGACCCGAACGGGCGGACTGGCGGGCAAGCGATGCGGAGACCAGGGATTTGCCTTCCACGGGAACCGAGGAGGTGACCAGAACCGTGCGGGTGGTGCGCGAACGATCCGAAAGGAAGATGCTGGTACGGATCCGCTGCAGCGATTCGGCGAACGCCGATTGCGGCTTCTTCAGTATATATTCCTCGGCACTCATGTCCTTCGTTTCGCGACGGGTGAGATCGGGAACGAGGGCGAGCGCGCGGATACCCAGCGCCGACTGGACTTCCTCGGCGCTGCGGAAGCCGAAATCGCTGTCCCATCGCTCGACCACGAAGGCGAGCACGCAGCCGATGACGAGACCGCCGGCAAAGGCGAGAAGCACGATCAGCTTCTTGTTCGGCCAGGCCGGATCGACCGGCACGTCGGCGGGCGAGAGGATGGATGCGTCAGCCTGCTGCAGGCCCTGGGTTTCGCTGACCTCGCTCAGGCGCTGCAGGAAACTCTCGTAGATCTGTCGGGCACTCGCGGCCTCGCGCTCGAGATCGCGGAGTTCGACCGAGGAAACCTCCTGGCCACGCACCTGGCTTTCGAGCGAGGCGAGATTGGCCCGGATCTCGCGTTCCCGCGCACGGGCGATCTCGACTTCGTTGCTCAGATCCTGAACGATCCGCTCGACTTCCTCGACCATCTTCGCCCGAACGCTGCGCGCCTCGTTCTTGATGTTGACCATCTGCGGGTGGCGCGGCCCGTAGATGCCGGAGAGTTCCGACGCCTCACGGCTGAGTTCGGTTTCCTGGCGGCGAAGATCGGCAAGGAGCGGGGAGGTGAGCACATTGGAGGCGGCATTGATGCCGCCCGACGAGCGCAGCAGGTTCTGGACCTGGTTGAAGCGTGCCTCGGCTTCCGCGCGTGACGCCTGTGCCTGCGCCAGCTGGCCGTTGATCTGGCCGATCTGCTGCTGGATCGGATCGATCCGCCCCTCGCTGGCGATCCCCTTCGCGTTCTTCAGATCGACGATGCGCTGCTCGGCCGCGACGAGTTTCTGCCGCATCTCCTCGACGCGGTCACGCAGCCAGTCGGTGGCCTCGTTGCCGGCCGCATATTTGGTCTGCAGCTGGCCAACGATATAGGCGTTGGCAACCGTGTTGGCTATTCTCGCGGACTTTTCGGATTCCTCGGAGCTGAAACGGATCTGCAGCACATAGGACCGGCTGACCTGCGCGACATTGAGTTTCGCGCTGAAATTCTGGATCGTGCGCAGCCTTGCGGACGCGCCGTCCTCGAGCGGGCCGGTTACGGCACCATCAGCGGAACCGAAGAGGAACTGCTGCGCGCGCGACGGCAGATAGGCCTTCCAGTCGTACCGCTTCCAGAAGGGCAGCCTTTCCGGATCGAGCGAGGTGTTGAATTCGGGATCCTTGACGAGTCCGAGTTCATCGACCATGCGCGAGGCGAATGCTGCGGATTCGAGCAGTTCGATCTCGCTTTCGATGGTCGAGGCATCGGCCTCGAACGTGCCGCCGATTTCCGGCAGTTCGATGACCGTGGATTTGCCCGACTGGATGCGGACGAGGGTTTCGGCCTGATAGAGCGGCGTGGCCGTGAAGGAATAGATCAGCGCCAGCGAGGTGAGCAGCCCCGTCGTCGCGATGATGACGGCCTTGCGGCGCCACAGCGCGCGCAGGAGGGCGCGGGGATTGAGCTGATCCTCGACCATCGGAATGCCCTCGTCTACGCCAGCGGCGATGCGGGTGATCTGTCGTGCCATCGTCTCGTCAACCTCCTGCTCGGTCCAATCGCCGCCGCGACTTCATCCGCAACGCGGCAGCTCGATGGCGGGTTATCAAAGTTGGGGACATGCTGGCAACAGCTCATTCACCGACGCTTGGTTAAGCTTTACTATGAAAAGAGAATAGGCGGAAATCGTTAATATTGATTTAATGCTGCAAAGACAGTTTCTTGCATATTGTTAACTATAATATCCGTCATGTGGAGAGGATGACGGATGCAGCATCAGGGTGCTAGCGCATTTTAACATTTGTCGAACGTGGATCGAGGGCGTCCTGGAGGCCGTCGCCGAGAAGGTTGAACGCGATCACGGCCAAGAAGATCGCGAGCCCCGGATACCATGCGAGATGCGGCGCTTCGCGGATCAGTTCCTGGGCGTTGGTGAGCATGCCGCCAAGACTCACCAGTGGCGGCTGGATGCCGAGGCCGAGGAAGCTCAGGATCGATTCGGTGAGGATGATGTTGCCGATGGAGAGCGTGGTTGCGACCACGATCGACGAGGCGATGTTGGGCAGGATGTGTCGCCACATGATCCTCGCCGGACCGGCGCCGAGTGCGGTTGCAGCGCGGATGAAATCCCGTCGTCTCAGGCTCAGGGTCGCCGCGCGGACGAGGCGTGCGATGGTGGTCCAGCCGAAGAGTGCGACGATGATCACGATCCGGCCGACGCTCGCCCTGTCGCCGTTCGCCAGTTCGGCCGGCAACCCCGCTTTGTGCAGGTCGAGTGCTGCGAGAACGATGAGCAGTGGCAGGAGCGGCAGGGCCAGCACGGCATCGGTGAGGCGCATCAGGACCGTGTCGGCACGACCGCCGGCATAGCCCGCAAGGAGACCGATGACCGTGCCGATCAGGGCGGCAAGGAATGCGCCCATCAATCCCACCGCAAGCGAAATGCGTCCACCCTCGAGCAGCCGGGCGAGCAGATCCCGGCCGAGCTCGTCCGTGCCGAGGGGATGGGCGCTGTCCGGCGGAAGATGGCGAGCGAAGAGGTTCACATTATGGGGATCGATCGCAAGCGCTGACTGGATCCACGGAGACAGGATTACCGCGGCAATCATGCAGACGAGAACGGCCGCGGCACAGGCGGCGAGGGGTCGCCGGACGAGCCTTCTGAACAGGCCGGGACGCGATGGGG
>JAGREZ010000035.1 GCA_020446285.1 Geminicoccaceae bacterium | reverse complement strand
CCGGATGGCACCCCGGTGATCTTGCCGGACTTGCGGTGCGCCGCCTGGATCATGTCCACCGTCGAGGCGAGGACATCGAAGAACTTCTGGAATCCGCCCTTGGTTTCGCCCTGCTGTGCGAGGTTGAAGAGGGACTGTTCGACCTTCTCGATCTGCTCGCTCGCGGACTCCGGGACCCCGGTGTCGTAGGCACGGTTGACCGCTTCCTCGCCGAGTTCGATGATCCCACGCTTGAGTGCGAGATCATGAATGACCCTGCCATAGTCGGCCGCATTGATGATCGTTTCGGCAGCCCGGGCAAGGCGGGCGAGATACTGCCCCTTGTCCAGGTCGGCCAGCGCCTCGTCGGCATCGAACAGGTGGAACAGTGCCTTGGCGTCCGCAAGCTGGCCACGATCGATGCGCAGCTTGCACGCCTCATAGATGCGCTGGTGGACCGGTTCGAAGAAATGCTCCGCCTTGAGGAAATCCGAGACGCGGTGATAGGCCTCGTTATTGATGAGCATGGCACCGAGAAGCGCCTGTTCCGCCTCGATGTTGTGCGGCTGGGTCCGCAACGAATCGAACACGCTCTGGTCTTCGGCGAGATAGGGGAGAGACTGGATGTTTGCCATGCACGGAGATCTAGCACGACGCGAATGCAGTTGTGACCCCGCAAGTTGATGCAGCCATCGGGCAGATCTCTGGAGAAGCGTGGGAAAAGCCGTGAATAGATTGTGCAGGGATGGACACCAACCCTTTGAAATACCGGAATTCGAAGCGCACCTGCTGCATTGCCGCAACGCTGTTCGGTCAATATTGGTCGGAATTGCACGAGGAACGCAGAAAGCGAAGGAACCTCAGATTCCGATATCCTGCAGCATCTCCTCGACCTTCATTTCGTCGAGGCGAAGTCGTTCGTACTGTTTTTGCAGGAACTGGAGCGCTTCGCCGGAATAGCTCAGCTCCCTGCCATCCGGGCTCACGGTCGCCTCGGCCATCTCGATGGCCATGCGCAGGTTGATATAGTAGGGGGCCGGAAAGTCCGCGCGCGCGCAAAGCAGCGCGAGGTAGCGGCGATCCTGATTGTAGACCAGCCTGCGAATGGCCGGCGGTTCCAGTCGCGCCATCAGCGACATGGCTTGCTCGAAGCTGTTTATGTCGCCGTCGCGCAGGAACTTCAGGATGTCTTCGGCGTTCAGTTCATCGGCCATATAGAGCTCGCGCAGGCGCGTGCGCAGGGTCTGGTCGCCATGCTCGCGCGCCGTCAGGCCGATCGCCGCGCGATCCTGCACCGCGCGCATGATCGCCTTGGCCTGCTCCGGGTCCATCCGCTTCGAGCGGGTCAGTTCCCACTCGATCCGCGCGCCGATGACCCCGACCATCTCCTCCACCATCTCGAAGGGCAGCTCGGGCCTCCGGACCAGACGATCCTGAACCTGCTGATCGTGGCGGTAATCGTCCATGACCCGCTTCATCGTCCTGTCCGAGAGCTTCGCACCGACATTGCCGACAAGGCGCACAACCACCTGCTGGTGACCGGAATCGACGAGAGCATCGGACAGCTCTTCGGACACTCGCTCACGACCAGCCACTGCAAGCGCATATTGCATCGCATTGGTTCGAACGATCTCGATCAGGTCCGCATCCGAAAGAACCGGGCTGTTGGCGAGGATCGGCCCGGCAACCTCGATATCGTCACCCGCGAGCTGCCGGGCGACGGGCACGGGCAGGTTCTCGCTGGTGGAGACGGTCTCCGCGAGTGCCTTTCGTACTTCCTTCTCGATATCGTTGACGAGAAGCGAAAGGAGCCCGTTCGCAAGGTTCCGCGTCCGGTCCACCGCGAGTGAATCGAAGGACTGGCCGAGCTTGCGGGCAATCAATGCCCGCCCCTCGGTTGAAGGATCGCGCTTGAGCGCCTCTACATCCGCGAGTTGCAGCGCATTGGCCTGCGCTGCCCTGGCGCCCTGCTGCATCATCGCCTGACGTCGCCGGCTGCCGCCCGCAGGTGCCGGAAGTGTTTGTGCCTGATCCTCTGACATTACAGCTCACAGTCTCTTTCCAACGGCGCCCTGTCATGCGAGCGTGCCGAAACGTCACGTCCCGCACAGGATATGGAAATGGAGTTAACGTTTGGTTGCATCGCATCGAAAGAGATCGGTAATCGCAGGGCTTGCGCAGCCCGTGCACCGACGCTACCGGCCATGAAAGGAAGGACAGACCGGCGATGACGACCGCTGACGACATCGCGCGCGGTGTCTCACGGCTCATGGTGGACCGGGGCTATGCACCGCTCGGCGAAGTCTCGCTGAAGACGGGTCGGAGGGTCGATATCATGGCCATTGGCCCCAAGGGCGAGATCTGTGTCGTAGAGATCAAGTCGTCACGAGAGGACTTCATGACCGACAGGAAATGGCATGAATATCTCGAATATGCCGACACATTCTATTTCGCCGTCGCCGCCGGATTTCCGCTGGAGTTGCTGCCTGACGACGAGGGGCTGATCATCGCCGACGGATATCACGGAGAAATCGTTCGCGCTTCGGCCGAACACCCGCTTCCCGCCGCGAGGCGCAAGGCGCTGTTGCTGCGTTTTGCCCGCACGGCCGCCCATCGCGCCCGGCGCTACGAGGATCCGGGCCTGCCGGCACTCCTGCCCTGATCAGACGTCGCCATCCAGCCATTCATCGATCAGGTAACGGGCGATGCTGTCGGTATTCGGCAGTTGCACGGGCCGCGTTTCGGGGTCGAGCAATTCCTCGCGGGTGAACCAGCGCGCATCCTCGATCTCCTCGGGATCCAGTCTGAGCGGCTGATGGCGCGCGCTTGCCTGGAAACCAAGCATCAGCGACTGCGGAAAGGGCCAGGGTTGCGACGAGCGGTAGCGGATATTGTCGACCTCGATGCCCACTTCCTCGAAAACCTCCCGCGCGACGGTCTGCTCCATGGACTCGCCCGGTTCCATGAAACCCGCCAGTGTTGAGTAGATTCCGGCCGGAATGCGTGCCGAACGGCCCAGCACGCAGCGATCACCATCACTGACGAGAACGATCACGGCCGGATCGGTACGCGGAAAACTGTCGAGACCGCAACCGTCGCAATGACGGGCATGGCCACCGTCGATGGGCCTCGTGCGCTTGCCACAGGCACCGCAATGGAGATGTTTCGCGCGCCAGTGCACCAGCGCCCGGGCATAGGCGGCAAGGCCGGCATCCCGGCGCGTGACGGTACGCCCGATGGAGCGGACCTCGACATAGTCGAGATGACCGTCGTCGCGCCCCCCGACCTCCACGGCGAAATGAGCGATGCCGTCCTGAAGGCCCAGAAAGAGCGGCTCCATGGCCCCTATTCCGTCGATGTCGGTCGGTGCCTGCCAGGCAAGCGCCGGATCGCCTTCGAGATCCGCCAGCACCTTCAACCCGAACATCGGCAGGACACGGCTGGCGGGGTCATGCAGACGTTCGGCAATCCAGCCCGCCTCACGCCGCCGGTGCGATGCCCGGTCCAGTTCCGATGAGGTATAGAGGTGGGGCGGCGGATTGTTGATGGACGACATCGTGGCCTCGAAATTCGACAGGTACCGGATGGATATGGGCTGGAGCATCTGCGCGCAAGCGTCACGAGTGCGTTTGCAGGCCTTGCAAGGTGGCGCCCGAGCACCGATATTGGGTTGCGGAAGGCTGGTGCGGACGAGGCGCTCGCCAACCCGGTCAGGTCCGGAAGGAAGCAGCCGCAACGGGTCAGCTTCGGGTCGCCGCCAGTCTTCCACCCCACCAGCGTGTTGACGAGATCGCGCATCACCGACAATACCACGCCATATCGCGTCCTTGCGCGCACCTACCGGCCGACGAAGCTGGCGGAGCTGATCGGTCAGGAAGCGCTCGTGCGCGCATTGTCCAATGCCATGGCCTCGGGCCGCGTCGCCCACGCGTTCCTGCTCACCGGCATCCGTGGCGTGGGCAAGACGACGACAGCCCGGATCATCGCCCGCTCGCTCAACTGCACCGGCGCCGATGGAACCGGCGGTCCGACGGTCGATCCCTGCGGCGTGTGCCCGAGCTGCCTTTCCATCGCATCCGACAACGCCATGGACGTCATCGAGATGGATGCGGCAACGCGCACCGGAATCGACGACATTCGCGAGATCGTCGAGAAGGTCCATTACGCGCCGGTCGCATCGCGCTTCAAGATCTACATCATCGACGAAGTGCACATGCTGTCGGAAAAGGCGTTCAACGCCCTGCTCAAGACACTCGAGGAGCCTCCGGCACACGCCAAGTTCATCTTCGCGACCACCGAGGCGCGCAAAGTACCGGTCACCGTGCTCTCGCGCTGCCAGCGCTTCGATCTGCGCCGCGTCGAGCCGGACGATCTGTTTGCCCATCTCAGGTCGGTCTGCGAGCGGGAAAAGGTCGAGGCAGAGGATGCGGCGCTGGAGCTCATTGCCCGCGCGGCGGGCGGATCCGTTCGCGATTCGCTTTCGCTGCTCGATCAGGCGATCGCACTCAGCGAAGGGACGATCGGCTCCACCGATGTTGCCTTCATGCTCGGTCTCGGCGACCGCCGGCGGATCCTCGACCTCTACGACGCCCTGACCGCCGGCGAGGCCGCGACCGCAATTGACATCTTTCGCGAGGTCTATGATCGGGGTGCCGAGCCGGTTGCCGTCATTCAGGATCTGCTGGAAACCTGTCACTGGCTGTCAACCCTTGCAATCGAACGCGATCGCGGCTCGATCATGGCGACCGACCGTGAGGTGGAAGCGCGTGGCAGGGTGCTCGCCGGCAAATTGTCCACAGCGGTTCTGGCACGGGCCTGGCAGACCCTGCTCAAGGGACTCGACGAGGTCCGCAATGCGCCACATCCGGGTGCAGCCGCGGAAATGATCCTGCTCCGCCTGTCGGCCATGGGCGACCTGCCGACACCGGGCGAGCTTGCACGGCTCATCCGCGCTGGAAAGGCTGACAGGCCGAATGCCGGCCGACAGACCGCTCCGGCCGACTCCCGCGAGCGTGCACCCGAGGCATCGAACCCTTCCGGCCCGCCGGTCGTCGAACCTCCGCCCCCGGAACTGCCGGCGGATTTCGAGGAACTCGTCGGCATGCTCGCCCGCAACGGCGAACAATCGCTTGCCGCCTATCTCAGGCAGGGAGCGCGGCTCGTGCGTTTCCGCCCGCAACATGTCGAACTGTCGCTCGACGACGGGCTGCCCGCCGATCTTTCCGGCAAACTGAACGAGGCGCTGCATCGGGTGACCGGCCAGCGCTGGAGCATTGCCCTTTCACGCGACCATGCAAAGCCGACACTCGCCGAACAGAAAGCCGACGAAAAACGCCGGGCCATTGACGAAGCGGCCCGCGTACCCGACGTACGAACGGTACTGGAGACCTTTCCGGGTGCCAGAATTGTCGATGTCCGCCAGCGGAGCGGATAGAATCGTCCGGACTGTGAATTCCCCGATACGAACATCAAGGATGGACAAGGCATGAAGAACCTGACCGGCATGCTCAAGCAGGCCCAGAAGATGCAGCAGCAGATGCAGGAGATGCAGACCCGTCTCGACGGAATGGAGGTCGAGGGCGAGGCCGGTGCCGGCATGCTCAGGGTCACGCTGAATGGCAAGGGCGAGATGCGCCGTGTGAAGATCGACCCTCAACTCGTCGACCCCGACGATATCGAAACGCTCGAGGATCTGATCGTCGCCGCGACCAACAATGCCAAGCAGCGCGTCGAGGAACACATGCAGTCCGAGATGTCGAAGATGACCGGCGGTCTTCAGCTTCCCCCGGGCATGAAGCTGCCTTTCTGAACCCGGGAACGCGGAACGACGGACCTTGGCGGCAAACGAGATCGAACATCTGATCCGGCTCATGGGACGGCTTCCGGGCCTCGGTCCGCGATCGGCGCGGCGTGCGGCGCTCAGTCTCATGAAACATCCGGACACGCTGTTGCGACCGCTTATCGAGGCACTCGGCACATGCCGCGATGCAATCTCAATCTGCTCCACATGCGGCAATCTGGACAGCCACGATCCCTGCTCCGTCTGCGCTGACCGCGACCGCGACCGCGATGTCGTTTGCGTCGTCCAGGAGGTCGAGGATCTCTGGGCGATGGATCGCAGCGGCAGCTATCGGGGACTCTTCCACATTCTGGGTGGTACGCTTTCCGCCCTGGACGGGAGGCATCCCGAACATCTTCGCATCACCGCGCTTCTCGAGCGGGTGGAGAAGGACGGGATCGGAGAGGTCATCCTCGCGCTCGGCGCCACGGTCGACGGCCAGACCACCGCTCACTATCTTGGTGAACGCCTCCGCCCGCTCGCATGCCGGGTCACGCGGCTGGCCTACGGTCTTCCCGTCGGAGGCGAGCTGAACTATCTGGATCAGGGAACACTGGATGCCGCCATGAAGGCGCGCCAGCTTCTGGCCTGACGGTGCCTGCGCCGAACGGCAAGCCCCCGCACCCTGCACGCGACCAAGACGAGAACCCACATGAGTCTTCTTCCCATCATCGAAGTTCCCGACCCGATTCTCAAACGGCCGACGGATCGGGTGGAGCAGTATGACGACGATCTGCGACGGTTGCTCGACGACATGCTGGAGACCATGTACGACGCGCCCGGCATCGGTCTTGCGGGGCCCCAGGTGGGGGTGAGCCGCAGGCTTGCCGTGATCGACATATCCGAAGAGAAGAACGAACCCGTCCGGCTCGTCAATCCGTCGATCGTGTGGCGCTCGGACACCATCGTGCAAGCCGAGGAAGGATGCCTGAGCCTGCCGGGGCAGTATGCGGATATTCGCCGGCCGGATGCGGTGCATGTCTGCTATCTCGACGAGTACGGCAGGGAACAGCGCATCGAAGCCGATGGCCTGCTCGCACGCTGCCTGCAACATGAGATCGACCATCTCGATGGCATCCTGTTCACCGATCACATCTCGTCGCTCAAGAGAAACATGGTGATGCGCAAGCTCGCCAAGCGGCGCAAGCTCAATGCCTGAACGCACGCTCCGCATCGCCTTCATGGGCACGAGTGCATTCGCGGTGCCACCGCTGGAAGCCCTCGCCCGCGAAGCGGTGGACATCGTCGCCATATACACCCAACCGCCAAGACCCGCCGGGCGGGGCAGAAAACTCCGCCTTTCACCCGTTCACGAGACCGCCATGCGGCTCGGACTGCCAGTCCACACACCCCACACATTCAGGGACGAAGCAGCACAGTCCGGATTTGCGGCGCTTGATCTCGACGTTGCCATCGTCGCTTCCTACGGTCTGCTCCTGCCCGGAGCGGTGCTCGACGCACCAAGGCTCGGCTGCATCAACATCCACGCCTCGATCCTGCCACGCTGGCGTGGCGCCGCTCCCATCCAGCGTGCCATCCTCGCCGGTGATCGCGAATCGGGCGTGGACCTGTTCCAGATGGAAGAAGGCCTCGACACCGGCCCCGTCCTTCTGCGACGCAGGGTGCGGATCGAGGATGATGACACATCCTCCACCCTGCACGACCGCCTCGCCGGTCTCGGAGCCTCGATGATTCCGGAACTCGTTCAGGGACTGCAATCCGGCACACTGGATCCAGTTCCCCAGAGCCCGGCGGGTGCGGTTTACGCGAGGAAACTCCTGAAAGAGGAGGCCAATATCGATTTCGCCGAGCCGGCCGCGACCATCGAGCGAAAGATACGCGCTTTCGATCCATGGCCCGGAACATGGTGCCGCATCGGCACCGAGCGCCTGAGAATAAGGCGGGCGAAGACCGTCGGGGAAAGCGGCGAGCCGGGAGAGGTTATCGGTCTGCCGCTCACCATTGCCTGTGGAACAGGTGGGCTCGAAGTCCTCGAAATCCAGCGCGAGGGGCGAAAGCCGATGACGCCCGGGGAACTGCAACGCGGTTTTCCCATTGCTCCCGGCAGTCGTCTGGAATAGCCATGCCGCGTTACCGACTGGTTCTGGAATTCGATGGCGGCCCCTTCATCGGCTGGCAACGCCAGGATAACGGACCATCGGTCCAGGCGGCCGTCGAACGCGCGGTTCACGCGATGCTCGGCCAGAACGTGACCGCAATCGCGGCCGGACGGACCGATGCCGGCGTCCACGCCATGGCCCTGCCCGTACATGTCGACATCGCCATGAATATTCCGGTTGAAAAACTGCAAGCGGGCCTCAACTTCCACCTCCGCCCCGATCCGATCGCCATTGTCGAGGCAATGCAGACCGACGATGATTTTCACGCCCGTTTCTCGGCACTTTCGCGGCGCTATCTCTATTGCATCGCCAATCGCCGCCCACCGCCCGTGCTCGAACGCGGTCGCGTCTGGCATGTCACAAGACGCCTGAGCGTGGAGCGGATGCAGGAAGCGGGCCAGGTACTCGTAGGCAAACACGATTTCACGAGTTTTCGCAGCACCGCCTGCCAGGCCAGATCGCCGCTCAGGACATTGAGCCTGCTGCATGTGGAACGGCGGGAGGACAGGATCCATTTTCATCTTGAGGCACCGAGCTTCCTGCATCATCAGGTGCGCAATATCGTCGGCAGCCTGAAGCTCGTCGGCGAGGAGACGCGCCCGGTCTCCTTCATCAAGGATGCCCTCGCCGCCCGCGATCGTTCGAGTGCGGGGCCGACCGCCCCGGCCGCGGGACTCTTTTTCGTGAACGCCGCCTATCCCATGATGAGGCGGTGAATGAGCTCGTCAGCCAGAATATCCAGCACGAACAGACCCAGAACCGTCACGGCGGCCGCGCGCAGGGTCACATTGAGCACGAACCACTGGACATAGAGTGCCCCGACGAAGGTCATGAGCAGAAGCGTCTGGCCGATCATCATCGGCAGGATGGTCGAAAGAAGAACGACGGCAACGAAGATCGCCATGATGCAGACCGCGACCCAGTTGCTTGCGACGACGAGCGGCACATAGCGATCGGTCAGTCCGAAGCAGCGCACGAAGACGAGGCTGAGCAGCGGAAACTTCAGCCAGGTGATCGCAAACACGATCCCGGCCATGCCGAGACGCCCCGCCTCTGCAGGATCACCGGACTGGAGGCTCTGGACATGAAACACGAAAGCGGCTCCGGGCAACACGATGACAGCCGCCAGAAAGGATCGCCAGAATCCGTCGATGGAAAGATTGAGATGCGTGAGCCCGTCTTCCTGCAGTCTGACCAGCCGGAAAGCTGCGACGAGCGAACGAACGATCTCGTCGACGAGCGACTGGCGTTCGTCCTTGCGGATCATCCTGCGGGCCTTGCCGGATCGAAGAACCGTTCGATCAGGTCACCATAGATCCGGGTCAGGGTCTCGATATCGGCAACCGCCACGCGTTCGTCACTTTGATGCATGGTCTGTCCGACAATGCCGAGTTCGACAACCGGTGCATAACGGCAAATGAATCGGGCGTCCGACGTTCCGCCCGACGTGCTGCGTTCGGGGTCGAGGCCGGTGATGGCGCGAATGGCGGCAATAACCGTTTCGACGAGCGGTCCCGCTTCCGTGATGAACGGCTTCGCACTCTCACTGAACACGATCTCGAAGCGTCCGCCCGCGGCCTTGGCACAATTGCCCACCCAGGTTTCGAGGCTCTCGCGACTGTGCGCGTCATTGTAGCGGATGTTGAACACCGCCCGCGCCTCACCGGGTACGACATTGCTGGCCGGATTGCCGATATCGATCGTCGTCACCTGCAGCGTCGACGGGTCGAAATGCGCGTTGCCATCGTCGAGCGGCTCGCGGGTCAGGCGGTCGAGAAGGCGCACGATGGCGTGGGCGGCATTGTCGGCACGTTGCGGATAGGCGACATGTCCCTGCCGGCCCCGTGCCCGGACGGTGCCCGTGAGCGAGCCGCGCCGACCGACCTTGATCATGTCGCCGACCTGCGTCCTCGATGTTGGCTCGCCGACGATGCAGCCGTCGAAGCGGTGGCCCTGGCTGTCCGCCCATTCGAGCACTTTCACCGTGCCGTTGATCGCCGGGCCTTCCTCGTCTCCGGTGATGATGAGACTGATCGATCCCGGCACGGCGCCATGCCTCTCGCGATGACGCGCAATGGCCGCGACGAAACAGGCAATACCGCTCTTCATGTCGGCGGCACCGCGACCGACCAGTTCACCCCTTTCGATGCTCGCGGAAAAGGGATCCACGGACCAGCTGGCGCCATCGCCGGGCGGCACGACATCGGTATGACCGGCGAAGGCGAGATGGGGACCGCGCTCGCCCATATGGGCGAAGAGATTGTCGACCGGCGGCGTGCCATCTTCCTCGAAACGAAGAGGGGTACAGGCGAAGCCGAGAGACTCGAGCCATCCGGAGAGAAGCGCCTGTGCACCGGCATCCTCCGGCGTGACCGAGGGGCAACGGACGAGTTCCGCGGTCAACCGCACCGGATCGGTGAGATCACTCAACGACAGTCACTCCTCGAAGGCGCCGCTGATCGCGACGAATGCACTTCCCCCGGTCTTCGGCCGCGTTTGCGTCAATCCCGGAGCAGATCGTTGATCGATGTCTTCGAGCGTGTGCGCTCGTCGACACGCTTGACGATGACAGCACAATAGAGGCCCGGGCCCGGACTGCCGTCGGGAAGCGGCTTGCCCGGCATGGTGCCGGAGACCACCACCGAATAGGCCGGAACCCGACCCGTGAAGACCTCGCCGGTGGCGCGATCGATGATCTTCGTGGACTGGCCGATATAGACGCCCATGCCGAGCACGGAACCCTCCTCGACGATCACCCCCTCGACCACCTCGCTGCGCGCACCGATGAAGCAATGATCCTCGATGATGGTCGGACCCGCCTGCAGCGGCTCGAGCACACCGCCGATGCCGACGCCGC
>JAGREZ010000327.1:10918-13596 GCA_020446285.1 Geminicoccaceae bacterium | reverse complement strand
AGCGCGTCGCCATTGCCATCGCCTTTTTGAACGAACCCGAACTCATCGTTGCCGATGACCCGGCGCACCCACACGATGTCACGATCCAGGCGCAGATCCTTTTCGAGG
Organism: Geminicoccaceae bacterium; assembly: GCA_020446285.1. Classification (GTDB taxonomy): domain Bacteria; phylum Pseudomonadota; class Alphaproteobacteria; order Geminicoccales; family Geminicoccaceae; genus JAGREO01. Next base: position 13,488 of record JAGREZ010000327.1, on the reverse strand, counting down.
TGCAGAAGCTCTGCCGCGAGACCGGCACGGCGCTTGTCTGGATCACCCACGATCTCGCCGTGGTCGCGGGTCTCGCGGATCGGATCGCGGTCATGTATGCGGGCAGGATTGTGGAGACCGGCAAGACCGACGAGGTGCTCGACCGACCGCTCCACCCCTACACCGAAGGGCTCATCGGCTCCGTGCCGACGCACAACCGGCGCGGCCAGCGCCTCTCGCAGATACCCGGCATGACACCTTCGCTGCTCAAGCTCGGCGAAGGTTGCGCATTCGCCAGTCGCTGCACCTATGCCGATGCCGCCTGTTCGAAACCCGTGCCCATGCAGGAGATGGACGGCGGCCGCATGGTGCGCTGCATACGTCCGCTGAGCCCGCAGGGATCGTCATCATGACGGCGATGATGGAGCTTTCCGGCGTTTCGAGGCGCTTCGTCAAGCACCTTGATCTGGCCGAGCGAATCGCGGCGCGGCTGGGTGCGAACATCAAGGAGGAAGTGGTCCACGCGGTCGATGGCGTGGATCTTTCCATCGCCCGCGGCGAGGTCGTCGGTCTTGTCGGCGAATCGGGCTGCGGCAAGTCCACCCTCGGACGGATCGTTGCCGGAATTCTCGAACCCAGCGAGGGCACGATCCGCTATCGCGGCAAGGATGTCGCGGAGATGCAGGGCGACGAGCTCAGGGCCTGCAGGCTGGCGGTACAGATGATCTTTCAGGACCCGTTCGCCAGCCTCAATCCGCGCAAGCGGGTGATCGACATCATCTGCGAGGCGCCCGTTGCGCACGGCCTGATACGATCGCGCGAACGCGAGGGCTACGCCGCCGAAATCATGGATCAGGTCGGCCTCGATCCGTCCTTCATGCGCCGTTATCCGCATCAGTTCTCCGGCGGTCAGCGCCAGCGCGTCGGCATCGCCCGCGCGATCGCCGTCAAGCCGGAGTTTCTCGTCTGCGACGAAGCCATCGCCGCACTGGATGTGTCGATCCAGGCGCAGGTCATCAATCTCTTCATGGATCTGCGCGAAAAGCTGGATCTCACCTATCTCTTCATCAGCCATGATCTTTCCGTCGTCGAGCATATCGCCGACCGGGTGGTCATCATGTATCTGGGCCGGGTGGTGGAAGCGGCGGATACCGAGATACTGTTCTCCGGTCCCAACCATCCCTATGCCCGCGCCCTGCTCGAGGAAGTTCCAAGGCTCGATGCACGGCGGCGGCAGTTCCAGCCGATCCACGGTGAAGTCCCCTCACCTCTCGATCCGCCGCCGGGCTGCCATTTCCACCCCCGCTGCCGTTTCGCCATGCCACGCTGTTCCGGCGAACGACCGGAGCTGCGCCAGCTCGCGGACGGACGGATTTCGGCCTGTCACCTGAATGACGAATGAACCGTTCACGCTGATCCGACCGCAGGCAGGTGGCGTGCCAATCCTCCATGACAGCCCGCACAGTGGCCGCATCTACCCCGACGATTTCAACAGCGCGCTGCCGGTCGAACTGCTCCGCCGGGCAGAAGATGCCTATGTCGACCAGTTGCTCGAAGATGTGCCCGATAGCGGGGCGACCCTGCTGCACGCGCATTTTCCAAGAGCCTATATCGACGCCAACCGTTCTTCGCTGGATATCCATCCACGCATTCTTGCCGACAGGCCGGGCGAAATGCTCGCACCGGGCGAGAAATCCGTACTGCGCATCGGCCTGATTCGCGAGATCGTCACACCGGGCCTCGAGATCTATGACCGCAAGCTCGCATGGTCCGAGGTGGAGAGCCGGATCGAGCGCTGTTGGCGGCCCTATCGAACAGCGCTCACGAACGAGCTCCACCGGCTGCGCGACCGGCATGGCCGTGTCCTCCACATCCAGTGGCATTCGATGAAATCGGTGGGCAATGCCGCAACACCCGACGGTCCGGGCAACCGGCGGCCGGACATGGTGCTTGGCGACCGGCATGGAAGGAGCTGTTCGCCGGCGGTACGCGATCTCGTTGACGAACTGCTGCGCCAGCGGGGTTATCGGGTGGCGCTCAACGATCCCTATGCAGGAGGTGCGGTGCTCGGCGAACTGGCCGATGTCGAGGGTGGCATCGAATGCCTGCAGGTGGAAATCAATCGAGCACTCTATCTCGACGAGATCCGGGTCGAGAAAACCGCTGGATTCGCGGAGCTGAAAGCGCATATCTCGTCGCTGACAAACGCGCTTGCAGAAGAAATCAAGAGGAACCGGCCTTCATGATCGACGCCCCCTACCTGATGTTCATCGGTGATGTCGGCGACCAGCTTGCGGCCAAGACCTCGCAGGGCGTCGTCCACTGGCGCCCGGAACACTGTTTGGGTCAGCTTCGCCTTCCCGGTTGCAAGGCGGATCTGGGGCTTGCCGACATGACCATCCAGGAGGCCGCCGGCAAGGGCTGCCGCACGATGCTCGTCGGCGTCGCCAATTCCGGCGGCACCCTGCCCGAACACTGGAGCTCGACCATCATTGCCGCCATCGAAGCGGGTATGGACATCGCCAGCGGCCTGCACATGCGCCTGGAAGACGTGCCGGCCATCGCCGAAGCGGCCGCGCTCAAGGGCGTCA
>JAGREZ010000327.1:6861-10842 GCA_020446285.1 Geminicoccaceae bacterium | reverse complement strand
GTGGGCACGGATTGCTCATGCGGCAAGATGTACACCATGCTGGCCATGGAAAAGACCATGCGCGAACGTGGCATGAAGGCCGATTTCCGTGCCACCGGGCAAACAGGCATTCTCATCGTCGGCGATGGCGTTGCCATCGATGCCGTGGTCTCCGACTTCATCTCCGGCGCGGTCGAGTGGCTTGCACCGGAAAGCGATGCGGATCACTGGGACCTGATCGAGGGTCAGGGCTCGCTCTTCCATCCGGCCTTCGCCGGCGTATCGCTCGGCCTGCTGCACGGCGCGCAGGCGGATGCGCTGGTGCTCTGCCACGAGCCGACACGCACGCACATGCGCGGCCTTCCACATCAGCCGCTGCCTTCACTCGAAGAGTGCCTCGAACGCAACGTCCAGGCGGGTCAGCTGACCAATGCCAATGTGCGCTGCACCGGCCTTTCGATCAACACATCGGCGCTGACTGAAGCGGAAGCCAACGATACCCTGTGCTCGCTCGAGGACCGTTTCGGACTGCCGGCGGTCGATCCGTTCCGTCAGGGTGCGGACAAGCTCGTGGACGCGCTCTGATGCGCCGGCTGAGTGTGCGTGAGGTCCGCTTTCCGCTGAAGAAACCGTTCGCCATCTCCTACAGCACGGTGAGCGAGGTCGAACTGGTCGAGGTGGAGATCGAGGAGGACGGGGTTCGCGGACGTGGCGAATGCCGGCCCTATCCGCGCTATGGCGAGAGCGTTGCAAGCGTCACCGGCCAGATCGAGGCGATGCGGGCCAGGATCGAGGCGGGAACAGACCGCAAGGGCCTTCTGGCCGCCATGCCGGCAGGGGCGGCACGCAACGCAATCGACAACGCACTTCACGATCTCGCGGCGAAGCAGGCGGGACGTCCGCTGCACGAACTTCTCGGCCTTGCCGCGCCCGAACCCGTTCCTGTGACCTATACCATCGGCCTCGACACACCCGAGGCGATGGCGCGGGAAGCGCTCGAATGCGAGCGGCCACTGCTCAAGCTCAAGCTCGGCGGTGCGGGGGATCTCGAACGGGTCGAAGCGGTGCGCAAGGCCGTGCCCGAGACCCGGCTGATCGTCGATGCCAATGAAGCCTGGACTGCCGACAATGTGCGCGAGTGGCTCGCACCGATGGCGGCCATGCGTATCGAACTCATCGAACAGCCGCTGCCGGCCGGCAAGGATGAGGCACTGCGCGGCATCGAGCGCAAGGTTCCCCTTTGTGCCGACGAGAGCTTTCACGAAGCCGACGATCTCCCGGCCATCGACGGGCTCTACGATTTCGTCAATATCAAGCTCGACAAGACCGGCGGGCTCACCGCCGCGCTGGAAGCGGCCGATGCCGCCGAAACGCACGGCTACGGGATCATGCTGGGGTGCATGATGGCTTCCTCGCTGTCGATGGCACAGGCTTTCCCGCTCGCCGCACGCGCCCGCTTCGTCGATCTCGACGCGCCACTCCTGCTCGCCGCGGACCGCGATCCGCCCGTTCGTTACCACGGTGCGATCATGCAGCCACCGCCCACAACACTCTGGGGCTGACCGACCGGCTGCGGTGGCCGCCTCCTCAGTTCCTCGACTTGCCGCCGCTGGCAATGACGATGACGCCGATGATGATGAGCCCCGTCATGACCATGCGGATACCGGCTCCGGCACCGAACGTGTTGAGCATGGTGACGAGCAGGAATAGGAAGAGCGCCGCACCCCAGAGCCCCGGCACATTGGCGAATCCACCCGCCACCGAGGTGCCGCCGATGACCACGACAGCAATCGACGACAGCAGATATTCCTCGCCCATATTGAGTGCGGCGCCACCTGAAAATCCGGCCAGCATGTAGCCGCAGAAACCGGCGAGCGTGGCACACATGAGATAGGTGATGGCCCGTACCCGCTCGACATGGATCCCCGCCAGATGCGCGGCGCGCGGGTTCTGGCCGATCGCGATCACGCTGCGGCCGAAGATGGTGCGGGTGAGCAGGATGTGTCCAAGCAGTGCCAGGACGACCACGAGAATGGCAAGAAACGGCAGGCCACCGATCTTGGCCGTGGTGAACCCGGCGAGCATTTCCGGCGGCTTGACGCGCAGGCCGCGATTCCACCAGATCGCGGCGGACTGGAAGATGAAGCTGGAGGAAAGCGTGGCGATGATGGGCGGAATGCGCAGGAGGCGGATGAGCCCGTAGTTCAGGGTCCCGACAAGCAGACCCACCAGAAGTGCGAGCAGCAGGCCCAAAGGTATCATCGATGCAGCGCCAGCCATGGCCTTCATCGAGACCGTGCCCGCAAGCGTCATGCAGGCCGGGATGGAGAGATCGACATTGCCTGGACCGAGCGTGATGACGAACATCTGTCCAAGCGCGACGATGACGAAGAAGGCACCGAAGACAAGCGCTGTGGAGAGCACCTCGGTCGAGCCCCGGCCTCCGGTAAAGGCCGCCGTCGCGAGCCAGACCGCAAGGGCTCCGGCCCAGGCCCACAACCAGGGCCGGCGCAACAGGCCGGATACGCTCATGCCCGCGCCTCCGCCCGGCTGATGAGGACACGAAGGGCCAGAACGATGATCAGGATCGCTCCCTGGGCGCCGATCTGCCAATCGGGGTTGAGCTTGAGAAAGGAGAGAAACGAGCCTGCGAGTGCCAGTGTCACGGCGCCGATCACCGCCCCGATCGGCGAAACCCTGCCGCCGACGAATTCACCGCCCCCAAGGATCACGCCGGCAATCGAAAGCAGCGTATAGCGCAGCGCGATATTGGCGTCGGCGGAGGTGGTGAGACCCACCAGAGCCATGCCCGACAGGACACCGAAAAAGCCTGCAAGCGCGAACATGGTCATCTTGATCCGGAGAATAGACCAGCCGGCGCGGGCAAGCGATTTCGGATTGCCGCCGGCACCGCGCAGCACGGTACCCCAGGCCGAACGCATCAGCACGAGATGGACAATGACCGCCAGAAGCACCGAGGCCAGAATGGGAAAGGGAACATAGGGAGGCTTCAGCGTCATCAGCGTGCGAATGGAATCCGGCACCTTGCCGCCGGGCGTCGGCAGTACCAGCACGGCCAGCCCGAGCCAGACGAACGACATGCCGAGCGTGACGACGATCGATGGCAGATCGCGAAGGTGTATGAGTGCACCGAGAAGGGCGTAGATGCCGACGAGACCGGCAAGCGCGAGAACACCGAGAAGCGGCGTGTCGTTCAGCCAGGTCGCGGTGATGCACGCAACCAGACTGACGAAGGCGCCGATGGAAAGATCGAGTTCATTGACGCACAGGATGAACATCTGGGCGATGGTCGCAAGCGCGATCGGCACGGCGAGATTGAGCAGAAGGTTCAGCCCGAAATAACTCATCGTGCGCGGCTGAAGCCAGAAAATGGCGATCAGGAGTGCCGCCAGCGACAAGGGCGGCAGGAGACCGCGAACCAGTCCCGGTGACAGAAGGCGGCTCATGCGTCCGACCTGAAGGATGCCCGGATGACCCGTTCCTCGGTCATCCGGGCTTGTGGCAGCTCGGCGACGATGCCCCCGTCACGGAAGACATAGACATGGTCGCAGTTCCTCAGTTCATCCATCTCGGTCGTGTACCAGAGAAATGTGCGGCCGCCCGCCGCCTCCTTGCGGATCATCCCGTAGACTTCCTGCTTGGTGCCGATATCGACACCGCGCATCGGATCATCCATGACGATGATGTCGGCGCTCGAGCCGAGGGCACGGGCGAAAAGCGCCTTTTGCTGATTGCCACCCGAGAGTGAAAGGATCATGTGACTCACATCCGGCGTCCGGATACCCATGCGTACGCGCCAGTCGTCGGCAAAGTCCCGCGCACGGCCATGATCGAGCAATGGTCCGCGCAGGAACCGCCGCAGCGATCCGACCGTCATGTTCTCGGCAATCGACCAGAGCGGGAAAACCCCGTCCGTCTGCCGGTCGCCGGCGACGAGCGCAACCTCACCATCGACACGGGTGGCGGGCGTCCGGTCGAAGA
>JAGREZ010000327.1:5859-6660 GCA_020446285.1 Geminicoccaceae bacterium | reverse complement strand
CGGTCGAACGAGCCCGCCGCGTCCAGCGATACGACCCCGCCATCCCGCATGACCGCGATCCTGTCGCATGTCTCGAGAATCTCCTTGAGCAGATGGGAGATCAGCACGCAGGTTCCACCCGCCTCGACATAACGGCGCACATGCGCCAGCAACCGCCCGGCTGCCACCGGGTCGAGCGAGGATGTCGGCTCATCGAGAACGACCACCCTCGCCCGCATGTCGGTTTCGGCAAACGCACGGGCAATCTCGACCATCTGCCGCCGTGCTATGGAAAGGTCACCCACCATCTCGTCGGTGGAAATACCATGGCCGGGAAATACCTCATCAAGAGTCGAACCGATGAGCCGCCTTGCCGCCCGTCGCCAGCCCCGGCCGGAAATCGACGGATGGGAGATGCGGGCATTCTCCGCGACCGTGAGGTTGGGACAGAGCGAGAGTTCCTGATAGACGCAACGCACGCCATGTCCCATGGCCGATTGCGTCGTATGGCCCGCGGTCACATCCTCACCGGCAATCCGGATCCGCCCTGCATCAGGGGCGAGATTGCCGGTGAGGATGTTCATGAGCGTCGACTTGCCGGCGCCATTGTGGCCGACGAGACCAAGGCACTCGCCAGAACGAAGTTCGAGAGAAACCCCGCCAAGGGCGCGGACGGCGCCGAAACTCTTCTCGACGCCGTCCAGACTGACGATCGATGCCGCCTCGTTCATACAGGTGACAACCTACTTCGCGCCCTGAATGACCCCTTTCGCATCGTCGAGCGAATATTCCACATTGGCGACGCCGCCTTCCTGGGTACCC
>JAGREZ010000327.1:5351-5806 GCA_020446285.1 Geminicoccaceae bacterium | reverse complement strand
AGGTCCTTTGCCACCTCGGCACCGTCGAGTACCTGCTGTGCCACCCAGAACGCCAGTGTCGAGACGCCCGGTGCGATCGAGACCGACATGGTCTCATAACCGCTTGCATCCTTCTGTTCCTTCCACCAGGCAAGCTCGTCCTGGCGATTGCCCATGACGATCACCGGCATCTCGCGATCGGTGGCGAGAAAGGCCTGGGCCGCGCCGTAACCGTCACCGCCCTGTGTCACCACGCCGACGATATTGTCGGGCAGGCTGGGCAGGATACCCGCCACCGCCTTCTGCGCCACATCCTGCGCCCAGTTGCCATGCACCGATCCGACGATCTCGAACTTGCCGGTTTCGGCAACGCCCTCGTAAATGCCGGCGCTGATCGCGTCATCGACGAACACTCCTGCAAGACCGCGAATCTCGAGCAGGTTGCCGCCATCGGGCAATCTTTCGGAGAGATAGAG
>JAGREZ010000327.1:2264-5264 GCA_020446285.1 Geminicoccaceae bacterium | reverse complement strand
ACGATCCCGGCATCGCAGGCTTCCCTGACCGCACCATTGAGACCTTCGGGTGAGGCCGCGTTGATGACGATCGCATCATAGCCCTGCAGGATCAGGTTCTGGATCTGCGCGGCCTGCTCCGTCACCTGGTTCTCGGCGGTGGTGAATGCGTCGGCAGCCGCAACGACACCGTCACCGACAGCCTCGCCCGTCACCTTCTCCCAGCTCTCGAGCATGGCCTGGCGCCAGGAATTCCCGGCGTAGTTGTTGGAAAGGGCGATTCGCTTGGCAGATGTCTCGGCATGTGCGCCGAAAGCTCCGGCCACCATCGCCAGCACCGTGATGGCAGAAATCCCCTGGATCTTCATCAAGTCCTCCCACGAACAGGATTTTGGTTTCTCATCGATTTTGGAACCAGAGCGTATCGTCTCCCCAGACCTTCGCAATCTTTTTTCATGATGTGAGATCGGCGCACCGGTTCGGGCGACGGGGCATCATGCGCAAACGCTGCCTTTCTCGACCAGCTACCGCGAAAACGCGTCGTGCCCCATGAGATCGAGCGTCGCCAGCGCCATGACCTGCGCGGAGTGAACCAGATCGTCGATCACGACGAATTCGTCAGGCTGATGGGCGAGATCAAGGATACCGGGGCCATAGGCGACACAATCGTGCAGATGGCCGATACGGCTGATATGCTTCTGGTCATAGGTGCCGGGCGAACAGATGATCTCGGCCTTCTTCGCGAGAATCGTCTCGATGGCCGAGGAGACGGCCTTCGGCACCGGCGCGTCACGGTCCGCGAGCACCGGCAGGACGATCATCAGGTCGCGGATGGCATAGTCGAAACCGGGTCGTGTCCGCCTGAGCCCGTCGAGCAGGTCGACGACCTCGCCGCGCACATCATCGAGGTTTTCCTCGACGAGAAACCGTCTGTCGATGGTGAGGCGACAGCTGTCCGGCACGCACGGGCTCATGAGGCCGTCATGATCCTCGCTCATGCCACCATGGATCGCATTGAAATTGAGCGTGCTCGCCCTTGCGCCGTCGGGAACGACCGGCATGTCGGTTCGCCGCCCGACGAGGCCGGGCAACAGGTCGCGTTCGACACGGTCGAGGAAGGCGCCCATGTGGCGAATGGCGCAATCGCCAAGGAATGGCATGCAACCATGGGCGATATGGCCGAACGTCTCGATCTCCGCCCACCATACCCCCCGATGACCGATACAGACACGATCGACATTGAGCGGTTCGGGAATGATGACATGATCGACCCGCGGCTTCGAGAAGAGCCCCTGCCTCGCCATGTAGGCAACGCCGCCAAAACCGCCGGATTCCTCGTCCACCGTTCCCGATATCTCGATCGCGCCGCAAAGCGGCATGCCGCTGTCGATCAGACATTCCGCAGCCACCACCGATGCGGCGATGCCCGCCTTCATGTCGCATGTACCGCGGCCGTAGATGCGCCCGCCGGCGACCTCGCCGGCAAACGGGTCGCGCGTCCAGCCGCGCCCGACCTCGACGACATCGATATGGCCGTTGAAATGAATACAGGCACCCGGTCGTCCGGTATCGTAGCGGGCGAGAATATTGGTGCGCGGATAACGGTCATTGTCACCCGGCGTTCCCTCGCCACGGATATAGCTCACCTCGAAGCCGCGGCGACGCAGGCGTTCGCCCAGAAATCCGGCACATTCGGTATAGGCTTCGCCGGGTGGATTTACCGTCGGAAAGGCGACGAGATCGCGGGTGAGGGCGATCAGCTCATCCCGCCGCGACTCGATCTGGCCTGCAAGCGCATCCAGCACTACGCTCTCCCTCGATAGACTGGTTGAAGGCTGCGTCGTCCGGTGAGGGAGGTCAAGATGGAACAGGCGAAGAGAATTGTCGCGAACAGGCTGGCGGGCACGCGCCTCGAGGCGGTCACGGCCGCAAACGAGGACGAGGGCTATGCCCTGCAGGCGCAGGCCAACGAGAGGCTTCGCAAACATCTCGGCGCTCGTGCAGGCTACAAGATTGGCGCCACGACCGAGGCCATGCGGAAATTGCTGCGCGTCGAGCAGCCCGTCGCCGGAGAGATCTTCGAGCGCACGGTCGTCCACTCGGGAGCGCGACTGCGCCATCGTGATTTCGTGTCGCCCGGAATCGAGACGGAAATCGCGGTGCGGCTGGCCGAAGACGTTCCGCCCTCGTCGACACCCCATGACCGGGCGAGCATTATCCGGTTCGTCGGGACCCTGATGCCGGCGATCGAGATCGTCGACGATCGCTATGTGGATTTCCGCAATGCCGGAGCTGCAACCTTCGCCTCGGACAACAATTTCAACGCCGGCTCGGTTCTGGGCGATGAACGCGGGGACTGGAACAGGCTGCCGCTCGACGGGCTGGAAGCCAGAACCTTCATCGATGGCAAACCCGCCGCGTCTGCCATTTCCAGTCAGCTCATGGGCCACCCGTTCGATGCGCTTGCCTGGCTCGCCAACCGCTATGGGGCCCTCGGGCGTTCTCTGGAAAAGGGTGCGTTCGTCAGCCTCGGCACGATCACACCCGTTCAGTGGATCCCGGAGCCCTGCTCCGCGCGGATCGAAATCGACGGGCTCGGCGCGGTCGAGGTCACGCTCGAATAGAGCCTTCGTCCTGCAGCAGGCCGAACATCCGGACGATCAGGAGAAGGTGGCCGGGCGCGGGCCATCGGCCACGGCCACGAAATCCGCCCGGTCGGGCGGGCCATCGGCGAAAAGCCAGACCGCAGGCTCACCGATGTCGGACGGCAATGCCAGAAGGCTCGAGGAGACCGTGCCATAATCGCCCTCGCCCCGTATGCACATCGCATCCATCGGATCACCGGTTTCGCTGGCAGTGGATCCAAGCAGCATCCGCCATTCGGACCAGTCGCCGGTGGCCGGTTCCGGCCATTCCGCATTTCGGAACAGCGGCAGATACCGGCGGGTGCGCGCCGAGGCCGGATCATTGAGTTCACCGGCCGTGGCCATGGTCACACCCTCGCAAACGGGTATCGAGCTC
>JAGREZ010000327.1:0-2188 GCA_020446285.1 Geminicoccaceae bacterium | reverse complement strand
TTGCGGATCGAGATGGGCGAGCGCGGAAACCGCGGCCTCCGCGTCGGCATAGTCGAGCGCGTCGAGCACGAGTTCGCCACGACTGCGCTTGCCGGCCTCCGGCCCGAGCGTCCCGCGGCGATTGAGCACGGCAGCCATCACACCATGGTCGTTCACGCCAAACCATGATCCGCCGGCCGTCACGTCGAGACCGGCCCTGACTTCATCGCGATCCTCCCAGTGCCGGCCCGGCGGCAGGCACTTTCTGCTTGCGAGTTCATCACGATTGGCGGCGACGATCAGGGGCCATTGCGGATGGCCGGGTCTTCGCAGCATGACGAGCGTGCACATGAACAATTTCGCAGCCGGTTTCGGGGTGGGTCGGATGGCGCAATTCCCTTCGACGACCTATATAACACCCACATCATCGCCACCAGTCGAAGGAGACGGACACCATGGCATTCGACGAACGCGGGAAGGCCCAGGAATCGAATTTCAAGCGTGAACAGGAAATCGCCTTCAAGGTCCGCAATCGCCGCAACAAGCTTCTCGGCCTCTGGGTTGCCGAAACCCATCTCGGCAAGACCGGCGAGGATGCGCTGAGCTATGCCAAGGAAGTCGTGATGGCCGATTTCGAGGAACCCGGCGACGACGACGTTTTCGAGAAGATCAGGACGGACCTGCAGAAAGGCGGTTCCGACCTGAGCGACCACATGCTGCGCAAGCAGATGGACGCATGCGAAGCCGAGGCCCGCGCACAGGTCATGAGCGAGTGACGGGACAAGCGGGGCGTATCGGCGCCGCTGGCCCGCGGGGAGAGGTGAAACCCGCCCCCGATCGGGCGGCGCCCGCGCGGAACCCCGCGCGGAACAGCGACGAAATCTCCCTTCCGCCGGTCCAGCCGACGGGCGAAAGAAATGGCCCGGGAGGGCCGGAGCCAACGCGATTCGGCGACTGGGAAAAGGGTGGCCGCTGCTTCGACTTCTGAAACCGGCGCGGCTGTACCACGTCTGGCGCTGATCCTCATCGCGGCCATTTCGATCCTGTGGGGACTGAACTGGCCGGCGATGAAGTTCGTCGTCGGCGAGCTCGATCCCTGGACGTTTCGCGTCTTCAGCGTCTACGGTGCCGGCTTGACCCTTTTGCTGATCGCCCGGCTGACCCGCGAGCCGATGGCGGTGCCCCGCGGGCTCCGGGGTCGCCTCGCGCTCATATCGTTCTTCGCCATCACCTGCTGGCACATGCTCACCGCCTATGGTCTCGGATTTGTCGGAGGCGGACGGGCGGCGATCGTCGCCTTCACGATGCCTGTCTGGGCCATGCTCCTGAGCGTGGCGTTTCTCGGCGAGAGACTCGATCTGCGCCGCGTGCTGGCGCTCGCCTGCGGCATGGGCGGCATCGGCTTTCTCGTAGGCTCCGACTTCTATACACTTGGATCATCGCCCGTCGGCACATTCCTCATTCTTGCCGCCGCCATGTGCTGGGGTATCGGAACGGTCGGGGTCAAGGCGTTCGACTGGCGAATCGGTGCGATCGCGCTCTCGGGATGGATGATGGTGATCGGCGGCCTGCCGATCCTCGTCTTCTGGCTGGTCACGGTCGCCCCGCCGGACCTGTCGCGGCTTGACGGTACCGGCTTACTCGCGCTCGGCTATGTGATCTTCGTGGCACTGGTCTTCTGCTTCACCGCATTCCTCCGCATCGTCACCCTCCTGCCGGCGGGCATCGCGGCGATCAGCACGCTGGTCATACCGGTCGTCGGCGTCATCAGTTCGGCGATCCTGCTTGGCGAGACGGTGGGAACAGGCGAAATCACGGCACTTGTTCTTGTTCTGTTTGCACTCGCACTTGTGCTACTACGGCCCGCGCGGTCCGTCGCAAGCCCCAAGTAAGCGCTGGGATTCGACGGCTGCAGCCGATATAAGCCCTGCCCGGGCGCCCTAGCCACGAAGTGAGGCGAGACCATGGCTACCATGACGACATCCCGACAGCCGTCCGACGACCGGCAGCGTGCGCTCGACGCGGCCATCGCGCAGATCGAGCGATCGTTCGGCAAGGGCTCGCTGATGCGCCTCGGGCAGCAGGAGCAGGCGATCGAGATCGAGACCATATCGACCGGCTCGCTCGGGCTCGACATAGCCCTCGGCGTGGGCGGCCTGCCCAGGGGCCGGGTCGTCGAGATCTACGGTCCGGAAAGCTCGGGCAAGAC
>JAGREZ010000326.1 GCA_020446285.1 Geminicoccaceae bacterium | reverse complement strand
ACCCCGCTGCCGAAGCAGAGGCACAGGCAGAAGAACAAACGCAGCCACAGAGCCGAAAAACCCGACCGCAACAACCCTCCACGCGCGCCGTGACGAAGGCCGCCCCGGCTACTGCGCTTCGCGGGCCTGTTCGGCCAGTGTTTCGGCGAGTTTGTCGGGTACTTCCTGAAGGTGGTCGTATTTCCACTCGTAGTAGCCGGTGCCCTGTGACAGGGAGCGCAGGTTGACGATCAGGTCGTGGATTTCACCCTGCGGCATGTGCACCCTGACCTCGTCCCAGCCAGTCCAGTTTTCCTTGGCCTCATAGCCGAGGATCTGGCCGCGTTTCTGGCTGACGAGCTGCAGCGTGCGCGAGGTGAAGTCGGAGGGGATGGAGATGGTGATGTCGAGGATGGGCTCGAGCAGCACCGGGTGGCATTGCGGCAGGCCCTCCCTGAGGGCGAGTGCCGCTGCCATCCTGAACGACATCTCGTTGCTGTCGACGGAGTGGAACTGGCCGTCATTGAGGGTGACGGCGATATCCACGACAGGAAAGCCGAGCGGGCCCTTGCCGAGATAGTCGCGGGCGCCGGCTTCGACGGCGGGGATGAACTGCTTGGGTACCGCACCGCCGACGATCTTGTTGTGGAAGACGAAGCCCTCGCCGCGCGGCAGGGGCTGGATGTCGATCTTGACATCGCCGAACTGTCCGTGTCCGCCGGACTGTTTCTTGTGACGGCCATGCGCGCTCGCCGGCTTGCGGATGGTTTCGCGGTAGGGCGTGCGCGGCGGCAGGGTCTCGACCTCGATATTGTATTTGTTGCGCATGCGGTCGAGTGCCACCTTGAGGTGCATCTCGCCCTGACCCCAGAGGAGGGTCTGGTGCGTCTCGGGCTCCTGTTCGAGCTTCAGCGACGGATCCTCGTCGACCAGCTTGGCGAAGGCGCCGGAGAGCTTGACCTCGTCATTGCGGTCCCTCGCCTGGATGGCGAAGGCGAACATGGGCTGGATTTCACCGGATTCGGGAAGCGCGAAACCGGCCTCACCACCGCCGGCGGTGAGGATGCCACCGACCCTCGCCTCCTCCATGCGCGCGAGCGCCACGATATCGCCGGCACCGGCACTGCCCGCCGGTTCCTGGTGATTGCCCATCAGCCGGTAGACGCCGCCGACACGCATGCCGCCGAGATGCATGCCATCGTTCACCTCGCCACGCCAGATGCGGGCGAGGGAGAGCTTGCCGGCATGCGGGAGGTGGAAGTTCTTGAGAATCTGGACGGCCGTTTCACCGTCCGCAGAGATGCCGAGCAGTTCCGCGCGGCTGGCGGGATCCGGCGCCTCCTTGACCAGTGCTTCGAGAAAGCGGCGGACGCCCATGTCGCTTTCGGCCACGCCCATGAAGACGGGCACGACCTGATCGGCACCGAGCGTCTTCTGCATGTCGCGGAGGATCTCGTCGGTCGTCGGCTGCTGGTCCTCAAGCAGCTTCTCCATGAGATCGTCGTCGAAATCCGCGAGCGTCTCGAGCATTTCCGTGCGCGCATCCTGCTCGCGCTCGAGATATTCGGCGGGAAGTTCGATGCGGTCGGACGGGCCGTCGGCATTGTAGGAATAGGCCTGCTCGCTGACGAGATCGATATAGCCGACGAGATCCTCGCCGCGGCCGATGGCATACTGGTGCGGCACCACCGGGCGGGCGCTGACATCGCGGATGGCCTGGAGGAGATCGCGGTAGCGCACCTCGGAACGGTCCATCCTGTTGATGAACACCATGTGCGCCATGTCGTGATGGTCGAGGAAATGCAGGAGCGGGGCCACCGCCATCATCCGCTCGATGACCGGTTCGACGACGACCACGGCGAGGTCGGCGCCGAGCACGGCATTGCGCATTTCCTGCTGGAATTCGATGGAACCCGGACAGTCGAGCAGATTGAAGCGCAATCCCTCATGCTCGAAGGTGGCGACGGAGATTTCGGTGCTCATCTGCCGCTCGCGCGCCTCGGCGGAGGAATCGCCGACCGTGTTGCGGTCGCTCACCCGGCCCTTGCGGCTGATCGCGCCGGCGACCGAAAGAAGACTTTCCATGACGCTGGTCTTTCCGGTCCCGTTGGGCCCGACCAGCGCGACATTACGGATGGCGGCATTGTCTGCCATCTACCCCCTCCCTGTTGGGCCGACCCCGTCCGGCGACGTCGCATGGAACACATGATGGACACATGGACGTCGGGAACCTGCGATTTTCCGCGGATCGGCTGCGCCTGACCGTCAGTAGCGGGCAGTGTGACGGCTTGCGGAAACAAGGCAACCCAATTCTGGCCCTTCAACGGAATCGAAATTTCCACTATTGTCGGACATCTTCGAATTGCGAGCGGATGATTCCGGAAGGCGGCCATCGGGGTTGCGGGAGTGCACTGGGTGTTTGCACCCTCTGGGGCTCCCGCCACCCATTGCCAACGAATCGTCTTTCGGACACATTCGACGTGAAGACAAACCAGAAACGTGCGGAGCTCGGACGGCCGGACCGTCCCGATGCCCCCAAGGCCACAAGAGGGTGAACATGCACTGCCCGGACCTGGAGCGGTATCTCGAAGCCATTTTGGACGGACGACTGGGCCGCGGGCGCACGGCGGTGCTGCAAATGCACATCGCACAGTGCGAGAGCTGCCGCGCGCGGGTCGACGAACTCAGGCGCTTCGAAACGGATCTCAGGCGCCGCTTTCGCGCGATGTCGGACGAGGAATCGCTCTGGTCGCACATTGATACCGGCATGGACACCGGCATGGCCGTGACCCAGGGATCGACCCGCATCGTCGAGAGGCCGCCGCGGCGCTCCCCCAATCCCGCCTCCACCATGGACGAGCCGCCGCCGGCGGATGCCGTCGCCGCACCGCTCGAAACAGCCCGCTTTTCCGGAAAGGGCGACGACAGACCGCTGCTGCGCCGCCTGTTGCCGGTTACAGGCATGATTCTCGCCATCGGTCTTGCCGGGTTGGGTCTTCTGGGCGCCAGCCACATGCTCGGTTTCTGGTCGGTCGAACAGGGGGTCGACGAGACCTACCGGGCGATCGCCGACGGCAGCAATCCGCCGGGCCTGCGCACCGATGACGGGCGCATGCTGCAACACTGGCTGACCGCAAGGCTCGGGCTGCAATTGCCGGTGGTGCCGACCGACGTGTCATTGCCGGTGACCGGCGGCGATGTCCGGGCCATCGACGGTGTCGACACGGCCATCGTCGCCTATGACGGTGGCGAGCAGCCTGTGCTGTTGCTCATCCGTCCGGCCGACGATCTCGACAGGATCAAGTCCGGCCCGTTCTTCACCGAGCAGGACGGGCTCAATCATGCGCGCTGGACGGACAAGGGGTTCTCGTTCGAACTCGTCTCCACGCTTGCGCATGACACCATGAG
>JAGREZ010000325.1 GCA_020446285.1 Geminicoccaceae bacterium | reverse complement strand
CTGGCGTCGGACCTTTCATCCTACTGCACCGGCACCGAGGTCGACGTCAACGGCGGCTCGCTCATTCATTGACAGACTGTTGATCCCGCAGTCGCCGGTATCCGCCGGCGGCTTCCACAAAAACGTCTTCACAAAGGGAGGATTCCAACATGAAGACAGTCCTGATGGCCGCCCTGGCCGCAAGCACCATGCTCAGCCAGACGGCATCCGCTGCCGAAGTCATCTTCGCCCACGGCTCCAACCCCGGCAATCCGCGCTTCGTCGCCGCCGAGAAATGGGCCGAACTGTTCACCGCCTGCCGCGGCGGCGAGGACAGTGTCAATGTGGCACCTTCGGCGACCATGGGCGACGATGTCGAGATGCTGACCTCGTCGATCGCGGGCGTCATCAACGTCACCGCCAACAGTCAGGGCGCGATGTCGCAGATCGTCCCGGAAATCGGCCTGCTCGGCCTGCCCTTCCTGTTCGAGGACCTGCCCACCGCGTGGAAGGTGCTGGATGGCGAGGTCGGCGGGATGCTCGACGAACGCGCACAGGAAGCGGGCCTGAAGATTCTCGGCTTCTGGGACAATGGCATCCGCCAGGTCAGTCATGTCTCGAAGAGCGTGCCGGAACCCGCCGACGTCAGCGGCATGAAGATCCGCACACCGCCGGACCAGATGACGGTCGACATCTTCGAGGCGCTGGGTGCGGCTCCGGCCCCGCTGGCATTCTCGGAACTGCCGACAGCACTGCAATCGGGCGTGTTCGACGGACAGGAGAATCCGCTCGTCAACATCTACTCGTCCAAGATCCACGAGATCACACCCTTCATCACCCTGACCGGCCACAAATACGAATCGACCCCGGTCGTTGCCGGGCTCGCCTGGTGGTCCGGGCTGGACGAGGCCACGCAGAACTGCGCGATGGATGCGACGGCCGAGGCCGGCGAACTGCAGCGGCAGATGTCGCTGGATGCGGATGAGGAACTCAAGCCCATGATGGAGGCCGAAGGTGTCACCTTCGCCGAAGCCGATCGCGGCGCATTCATCGAGGCGACGACGAGCGTCTACGAGAAATATGCCGAAACATATCCGGAACTGGTGGCCGCGCTGAAGAGCGCCGCCGGGCACTGACATGGACACCGGGGATCTTGGGGCCCCGGATCCCGGAAGGGAGGGGCGGCAGCGCCCCTTCCACCTCCGCCTCGCTTCCGGGATCAGCGCCCTGCTCGACGGCAGCGGCAGCGTCATCGGCGCCGCCTGCCTGAGCTTCATGTTCGTGGCCCTTCTGGTCAATGTCTTCCTGCGCTACGTCTCCGGCTCGGGCATCGCCTGGGCTTACGAGATCCACGCGCTGCTTCTTCCCTGGCTGGTCGCCGCCGGGATCGTCATTGCCGCTGCCCGCAGCCGCAATATCGCGATCACGCTTCTGCCGGATCTCCTCGGCCCGACGGCGCGGCGCAACCTCCTGCTGGTGGTTCAGGCGATCATGCTGCTGGTGTCGATCACCGTCCTCCAGTCGAGCCAGCCGATCCTCAAGGCGGCCCAGTTCCAGAATCTCTCCACTCTCGGAATCAAGCAGATCTGGGGATATGCCAGCCTGATCTACGCTTTCGGTGCGATGGCCGTGATCGCTCTCGCCGACATTGTGCGGCTGCTGGGTGGCGAAGGGGATTTCGACACCGATCCCGGCAATGCCAGCCTGAGCTGAAAGGAAGATTGCTATGTCCATGGTCATGGTCTGGGTATTCATTGTCCTGATGCTGATCGCCGTGCCGGTGGCGCATGCCATGCTGGGCGGGGTGGCCGCAGCACTCTGGCTCGACGGCAAGTCGCTGGCGGTTCTCGCCCAGCGGCTCTACACGCCCACACAGAGCTTTCCGATGCTGGCGATACCGTTCTTCATCCTCGCCGGCAGTCTGATGATGTCGGGCAGGTTCGGCG